>NZ_JBFRSD010000049.1:0-36782 GCF_041473395.1 Vibrio sp. 10N.222.55.C6 | reverse complement strand
TTTAAATTGTTAAAGAGCTTAACTTCTTGAGCGTTCCTTTTAAGTAAGGAGCCTCTCGAAGTGGACGGCCATTCTAGCGAATTAACATTCAGTGTCAAACACTTTTTGAAAATTAATTTTTTGTCGCTTTCCGTCTTACTGATTCTTGCTGAAGCCTTGTGGCGTCTGCCGTCTCAGTGGTGTCGCATTATAGGGAACCCTCTCAGCTTAGCAACTACTTTTTCATGAAAAATGAATAAATAGGGGTTAACTGCCTAATAGTTCACCTAAACGTAAAAAAGAGAGCATTTCTGCTCTCTTTTTGCTCAAAATCTAAGGGTATTGTTAGATAAATGCGTAAGCATCAGCGTACATATGGTCACGCTTTGCTTCTTTATTCTGAGTAAATAGGTCTCTTGCAGCGCCCGCCATTTCAAAACGACCTGCAATATAGATATCGAAATCAGCTAATGATTCGAAACTTTGCATAACAGCCTCAAGCACATTACCTGTTTGGCCATGCCAAACTTCCGGTGCTTCTTCTACTACCGGTACAAAGTGCACATTGCTATGCTTTTCTGCAATGCCAACCAACTCTTCTTTAGCATATAACTGGCACTCATCTTTTGCGCCCCAGTATAGGTAGATCTCTTTCGAGCTATTTTGCGCGATGCAGTGATCAAGAATAGAGCGCACGTAGCTGAAACCCGTGCCACCAGCAATAAGTAATAGAGGGCGATCGCTTTCTTCTTTGATCCAAGCATCTCCGTGTGGAGCATCAATCGCAATATCGCCATCTTCAGCTTGTGCCTTCTTCATCGCTTCAACCACTTCTAGTGCGTAAGCGTTGTGCTCGGCAGCACCAATGTGCAGCTCAAGCTCACCTTCGTGGCGGCAAGGGCTACTTGCGATAGAGAATGGGCGCTTATCTTTCTCGCCCATTTCAACCATCAGGTACTGGCCCGCTTTAAAAGCGACCGGTGTTTCTGGGTGAAGTAGGATTTGGTAAGTATTACAAGCCAAAGGCTCGATAGACTTCACTTTACATTTAATAGTCATGTTCTTCCTCTTACTAACCCTTAATCGGCAAAGGTTAGAACTAAATTACTTTCTGCAAATGCTTGGCAAGCAAAAATCCAGCCTTGTTGCTGCTCTTTCTCTGTGAGCATGGGTTCAAGGTGGTAACTCACTTGCCCTTCTAATTTTTTGCACATACACATTGCGCATGCGCCAACTTGGCAACGGTTTGGGAAATAGATATCGCTGTTGAGCGCAGCATCCAAGACCGTTTGCCCTTTTTCTACTGTGAAACTGATGTTTTCTGGGTATAAGACTACTTGGTAGCTCATGAAATTCCTAGCTGTTCCCAGATGCTATCAATCTTTTTCACAACATCAGGATCTTTTGTGATTGGTACACCCCACTCACGCAGGCATTCACCTTCCCACTTATTGGTCGCATCGAGACCCATTTTTGAGTGTCCAGTTTCGTTCTGCAGGAATAACGTATCTCTCGCCGGATCCATTCTTGTCGTTACAGCCCAAATGATGTCATTCCAATCACTCACATTGACATCGCCATCACACACGATAACAAACTTGTTCTCATCAAATTGAGACCAAACCGCTTCCATGATTTTCTTACCATTACCGGCAGCTTGCTTATCAATAGACACCACAACCATGCTGGCATTGTCGTTTTGCAGGTGAACATCAATAATTTCAGGATGAACCTTGGTTAACTCAGCCAAGCTACCCTCAATATGTTCACTATTTACAGGTGCTGTTTGGACATCTGGCGATAACGCTAACTCTGCGTCCCACTTCTTAGTAATATCTAGACCCATCTTAGAACCTAACCCAACCACGGGTGAGGCAAAATCCAATGAATCGATCGGCGTGTTCTCTATCATCAGGCTATCGCGTGACGGATCCATATGTTCGCACATCGCTGCGGTTACTTGAGACCAATCACGTGCATTCACATCTTCATCACACACCAATACAAATTTGGTGTACATGAATTGGCGTAAGAAAGACCATACACCCATCATCACTCGCTTAGCGTGACCTGGGTATTGCTTCTTCATGGTCACGACTGCCATTCGGTACGAACAACCTTCAGGCGGTAGATAGAAATCTTCAATCTCTGGGAACTGCTTTTGAAGAATAGGCACAAACACTTCATTTAGCGCAACACCCAATACCGCTGGCTCATCAGGTGGACGGCCAGTATAGGTGCTGTGATAGATAGGGTTCTCGCGCATGGTTACATGAGTAATAGTAAACACATGGTGCTTTTCTTTCTCGTTGTAGTAACCAGTATGATCTCCGTAAGGCCCTTCATCTGCGAATTCATTCGGGTCGATGTAACCTTCCATCACGATTTCTGCACTTGCGGGAACTTCTAAGTCGTTGCTGATTGATTTAACGACCTCAGTTTTACTACCACGTAGTAAGCCTGCAAACGCGTACTCAGATAAACTATCCGGCACTGGCGTAACCGCACCAAGAATGGTGGCAGGATCAGCACCAAACGCTACCGATACTGGGAATGGTTTCCCAGGGTTAGTTTCCATCCAATCACGCAGATCCAATGCTCCACCACGGTGGGCTAACCAACGCATGATGATTTTATTCTTGCCGATCTTCTGCTGACGATAGATACCTAAGTTTTGGCGTTTCTTGTTTGGACCACGAGTAACCGTTAAACCCCATGTTAGCAATGGCGCGACATCATCAGCCCAACAGCTCATCACAGGGATTTTATCTAGGTCGACGTCATCGCCTTGCCATACCACTTGTTGGCAAGCCGCTTTGCGAAGGCGTTTAGCTGGCATGTTTAAGACTTGCTTAAACACAGGTAGTTTATCAAGAGCGTCTTTAAAGCCTTTTGGTGGCTCAGGTTCTTTTAGGTAAGCAAGCAACTTGCCCACTTCACGCAGTTCTTTGACTTCTTGACGTCCCATACCAATAGCAACCCGATTAGGTGTACCAAATAGATTGGTCAAAACGGGCATGTCATAGCCTACTGGATTTTCAAACAAAAGAGCCGGGCCACCAGCACGTAGAGTACGGTCGCTAATCTCGGTCATTTCGTAGTCTGGATCGACTGGGTGAGAAATGCGTTTCAACTGACCAATACTTTCAAGATGGTCGATAAAATCACGTAAATCTTTAAAACTCATAGGACTTCTACATGCTGATTATTCTGCGCTCAGTATATCAAAAAGGGTGACGCTGAGGTCCCCCTTTTTAGTGTGGTTATTGAGAGGCAAAATCCACTTTACGGTAATGCTTGCTCGATCAAAGAACTCTTCACCTGAGGGTTATCATTGACGAGATCTTGCAACCATCGCGTATGACCTTGTTTGGCGAGTTCACGCGCAACTAATGGTGCTTCATCAGCAATCGCCATCCTAGAGACAAGGAACAGCTTCACCTCTTCTGATAACGGGTTAACTTTGGTAAGCAAAGTAATCGCTTCATCTTTCAAACGCGGGTTCTTAGTCGCTGCCATCACCTGTTCAAGCGCGAACGTTTGTTTGGTTTCAGCAAGGCGAACTAGCTCAGCTTGGCTATGATAATCGGCCTTCATTCGCCATAGAATTTTGTAAACCTCTGGGTCTTCGCTCACTTGCGCTAATCGAACCACCACCTCAGTAGAAGGTAACCAACTAACAATAGAAGATGCGGTGAGTTGCTTAGTTAGGTAATCAACCGCTTCAGGAGACAAACTGTCTAGCTCTCTAATGAGCAACGCTTCTCGCGTTTGAACTTGATGTTCAGATCCAGATAACCACTCTTTTAGGTCGAGTTCCTGTTTCTCTGCATCTAGCACAAATACCAATGTCTTCTGATCTTGACGCCATTGTTTAATAAGGCGATTAGCAATTGAAGGGTAATTAAAGGCAGGTACCGTAAACTCATAGCCATCGCCACGTTCTAAGACTTGATAAGTGGGCGTGATAGCAAGTTGCTGCTCGATGAAGATAGACATCTTGGGTGTGAGTACGATTTTTTGCTGTTCAAGCTTCTTCAAGAGTTGGTAACGAGCCACCTCTTGCTGGGGAAATGTCAGGCGCTCAAGCGCAAAGCGTAGCGACTTGACTTCGTCACGTACGACAAGCTCTAGTAGTTCAGCAGTTTTCAGTTTTACTTGATCATTCTCAAGCCAAGACTCTACTGTAAGTGGAGACATCTCGGTGGCATAGCTCATACCAACCGGTGAAAATAACAGTGAAGTAGACAGGAGTAATGATGACAACAGTCCATGTTGCATTTTAACGTCCTTGTAACACTTTTGCTCATTCTGCAAGCTGGCGCTACAAAATGCAAATAAAAAGCGCCACCCGAGGGCAGCGCTTATTAAATACGATCAGCTAATCAATATTACTGACGACGCATTGCGTCAAAGAACTCATCGTTCGTTTTCGTCATTGCTAGCTTGTCGATAAGGAATTCCATTGCGTCGATTTCGCCCATTGGGTGAACAATCTTACGCAGGATCCACATCTTCTGTAGTTCATCGTTCTTGGTAAGAAGCTCTTCACGACGAGTACCAGAGCGGTTGAAATCAATCGCTGGGAATACGCGTTTTTCAGCAATCTTACGGTTAAGGTGCAGTTCCATGTTACCTGTACCTTTGAATTCTTCGTAGATAACTTCATCCATCTTAGAACCAGTATCAACCAGTGCTGTTGCGATGATCGTTAAGCTACCGCCTTCTTCTACGTTACGTGCCGCACCGAAGAAACGCTTTGGACGATGTAGAGCATTCGCATCAACACCACCAGTAAGAACTTTACCTGATGAAGGAATCACAGTGTTGTAAGCACGAGCTAGACGAGTAATAGAATCCAGTAGGATAACTACATCTTTCTTGTGTTCAACAAGGCGCTTCGCTTTCTCGATAACCATTTCTGCAACTTGTACGTGGCGAGATGCTGGCTCATCGAATGTTGAAGCAACTACTTCGCCTTTAACTAGACGCTGCATTTCTGTTACTTCTTCTGGACGCTCATCGATAAGTAGAACCATTAGTTCACACTCAGGATGGTTACGTGCAATGCTTTGAGCAATGTTTTGCAGAAGCATTGTCTTACCCGCTTTAGGCGGAGCAACAATCAGACCACGCTGACCTTTACCAATTGGAGATGCAAGGTCAAGAATACGAGCCGTAATATCTTCAGTCGCACCATTACCCGCTTCCATCACCATACGTTCGTTAGCGTGAAGAGGAGTAAGGTTTTCGAAAAGAATCTTGTTACGTGCGTTGTCTGGCTTGTCGTAGTTAACCGTGTTTACTTTAAGCAGTGCAAAGTAACGCTCACCGTCTTTAGGTGGACGGATTTTACCGCCAATAGAGTCACCTGTACGTAGGTTAAAACGACGAATTTGGCTTGGTGATACGTAGATATCATCTGGGCCAGCCAGGTATGAACTGTCGGCGCTACGTAGGAAACCAAAACCGTCTTGAAGAATTTCTAGAACACCATCACCAAAGATGTCTTCACCACTTTTTGCATGCGCTTTAAGGATGGAGAAGATAATGTCTTGTTTTCTTAGGCGAGCTTGATTTTCAAGACCTAAGCTTTCGCTAAGTTTAACAAGCTCAGACACAGGTCTGTTCTTCAGTTCAGTAAGATTCATAGTGGTGGAAGTTTGTTTAGTCAAAATAGGATCTGTTTTCTTAAGTTAAGAAGGATTTGGTCACAGGATCGACCAAGAAGAGAAATTCGTTCAATTAACGTGCGATAAATTAGCACTAAAACTAAGACTAGTCCATAGCTTAGAAAAAACAAAACCGCGCATTTGTTAACTGCACGGTTTCTTTTCAAATGCTGACCTGATTAAAGGTTAGCGTCTAAGAACTCTTTAAGTTGAGTTTTAGATAATGCACCAACTTTAGTCGCTGCTACGCCGCCATCTTTGAAAAGAAGTAGCGTTGGAATACCGCGAATACCAAACTTTGGTGGAGTACCAGCATTTTGGTCGATATTTAATTTACCGATTGTGAGCTTGCCTTCGTACTCGTCTGCGATTTCATCAAGAATCGGCGCAATCATTTTACATGGACCACACCATTCTGCCCAAAAATCAACAAGAACAGGGCCTGCAGCATTGATTACATCGTTATCAAAACCGTCATCAGTTAGCTGCAAAATCTTATCACTCATCTTCCACTCCAATGTATTTTTTAGAACTGGTTGGATGATAACCAGTAAATAGATGCCCTATTGGAATGTATTTACTTTCGTATTGCAAGCTTAAGCTGATATTCTATAGCAATGAAAAAGACGCATATCACAGAGCAAAAGTTCGCCGACTTGGATTTACTTCCGCAAGTCATTGAAGGATTGGAGAAAAAAGGGTTCGATTATTGTACCCCTATCCAAGCCTTGGCGCTCCCGGTACTGCTCACCGGCCAAGACATTGCAGGCCAGGCCCAAACGGGTACTGGTAAAACGCTTGCGTTTCTTACTGCTACTTTTAACCACCTGCTAAAAACATCTGAGCATGAAGGGCGTAAGCCTAACCAGCCACGTGCGATTATTATGGCACCAACGCGTGAACTCGCGATTCAGATCTACAACGATGCTGACTCTCTGGTTGAAAGCACAGGTATCAAGGCAGCACTTGCTTACGGTGGCGAAAGCTACGACAAGCAACTAGGTAAAATCGAAGAAGGCGCAGATATCTTAATTGGTACGACTGGCCGCATCATCGATTTCTACAAGCAGAAGGTATTTAACCTTAACCACATTCAAGCTGTTGTGCTTGATGAAGCCGATCGTATGTTTGATCTGGGCTTTATTAAAGACATTCGCTTCTTGTTCCGCCGTATGCCTGAGCCAAAAGATCGCCTGAACATGCTGTTCTCTGCGACATTGTCTTACCGCGTACAAGAGCTAGCGTTCGAACACATGCACAACCCAGAGCATGTTGTTGTTGAGCCAGAGCGTAAAACAGGTCACCGCATTCAGGAAGAGCTGTTCTACCCATCAAACGAACACAAAATGGCACTGCTGCAGACTCTAGTTGAAGAAGAGTGGCCAGAGCGCGCTATCATCTTCGCTAACACTAAGCACAAATGTGAGTCTGTTTGGGGTCACCTAGCTGCAGATGGTCACCGTGTTGGCCTGCTAACTGGCGATGTTCCTCAGAAGAAACGTGAAAAGATTCTTGAGCAATTCACTAAAGGTGATGTTGACCTGCTTGTCGCAACCGACGTTGCAGCACGTGGTCTACACATTCCTCAAGTAACACACGTATTCAACTTCGACCTACCTGATGACTGTGAAGATTACGTTCACCGTATCGGCCGTACAGGTCGTGCTGGTGCAAGTGGTCACTCGATCAGCTTTGCTTGTGAAGATTACGCAATCAACTTGCCACCAATCGAAGAATACATTGAGCACGCGATCCCTGTGTCTGACTACGATGCTTCTGCACTGCTAGAAGATCTACCAGCACCATTGCGCTTACGTACACGTAACCCGCAACAACGCCGCTCAAACAACAATGGCCCACGCAACGGGAACCGTAAACCAAACCAGAACCGTCGCCCACGCCAACCGCGTCATAACAAGGAAGCTTAGTCGCTTATGAGTCAAACAGTGTCACCCCCGCTTTACGCTGCAATCGACCTCGGGTCGAACAGTTTTCATATGCTCGTTGTGCGTCATATCGATGGCAGCGTACAAACCATGGCTAAAATTAAGCGCAAAGTGCGTTTAGCTGCAGGCTTAGATGAAAATAATGCGCTTAGTACAGAAGCCATGCAGCGCGGTTGGGACTGTTTGAGTCTCTTTGCAGAGCGACTTCAAGATATTCCGAAAGAAAATATCCGCATTGTCGGTACAGCGACCCTACGTACTGCTATCAATGTGGATATATTTCTAGAGAAAGCGAACCAGATCCTTGGTTACGACATCAATGTTATCTCCGGAGAAGAAGAAGCTGCGACTATCTATAAAGGCGTAGCACACACTTCTGGTGGCAGCGGCCGCCGACTGGTTGTTGATATTGGTGGCGCAAGCACCGAGATGATCATTGGTGAAGGCTTCTCAGCGAAAGCACTAACCAGCCTAAAGATGGGCTGTGTTACTTGGCTTGAGCGCCACTTTAAAAACCGCCAATTAACCGCTACCAACTTTAACAACGCCATTGAAGCGGCGAAGTCGACGTTGGCTCCTATCCTAGATAGCTACACTGATATCGGATGGGATGTGTGTGTGGGCGCCAGCGGTACCGTTCAAGCACTGCAAGAGATCATGTTGGCGCAAGGCATGGATGAAGTGATTACTCATGCCAAACTTAAGCGTCTACAGAAACAAGCGATGATTACTGAGCGCTTGGAAGAGCTAGAAATCGAAGGACTTACCCTTGAACGCGCATTAGTGTTCCCGAGTGGCCTTTCCATTCTTATTGCTATTTTTGAGTTGCTTGAAATAGATTCAATGACACTCGCAGGCGGCGCACTCCGTGAAGGCCTAGCCTACGAGATGGTTGATGAGCTTCGCCAAGAAGATATCCGAGCGCGTACCATTAAGAGTGTTCAATCACGCTACCAAATGGACGTAAGCTACGGTGAACAAGTTGCTGTAGTCGCACAAACGCTGCTAGACCAAGCGGGCGCCGAAGCGTGGGTTTCAGAACCTCAAGCTGGTGTGCTATTGCAAACGGCAGCTAAGCTTCACGAGATTGGTTTAACCATCGATTTCAAAAAAGGCGGTGAGCACAGCGCTTATCTGCTGCAAAACTTAGACCTACCTGGCTTTACTCGAGCGCAAAAGCACTACTTGGGTGAGTTAACTCGTCGCTACCGTGAACAGTTAACCTCATTACCAGAGCAACACGCTATCTCAGGCACCAGCAGCAAGCGTATTTTACGTATTCTGCGTTTAGCTATTTTGCTGACCCACCGTCGTAACCCAGCGCTAGAGCCTGAGTTCAAACTGACGACGAATGACAACAATCTAACCCTAACGCTTTCTAAGCAATGGTTAGCTGACAATCCGCTGACCGCTGCAGAGCTAGAGATCGAGTCGAATAGACAAACCGATATTGGCTGGCCATTGAATATTAAATGCCTCTGATATTAGTATCTGACGCTAGAAATTAAAAAAAGCCCAAGTTAGTAGACTAACTTGGGCTTTTTCTTATCGCTGCATTAATGCTTTGTGTTACAAATCTCAAACTTAAGCGTTCACGCCTGTCGCTTTAAAGTCAGGGTTCACTGCGGTTAGCTTTCTAACAATGTAGTTAAGAAGCACGCCGTACATAGGCACGAACAAGCCTAAGCTGATGATAAGTTTGAATCCGTAATCGACTAAGGCAATCTCAGTCCAATGCTCGGCCATAAATGGATCTGGGCTTTGGTAGAAAGCAATCGCAAAGAATGCGATGGTATCAATGGCATTACCGAATAGCGTTGAACATGTTGGGGCAACCCACCACTGTTTAAGCTGACGCAGACGGTTGAAAACATGCACATCTAAGATCTGGCCAAGCAAGTAAGCCATGAAGCTCGCCGCGGCGATACGAGCAACAAACAAGTTGAACTCACCTAATTGGCTAAAGCCTTGGAATGAACCTTCAAAGAACACCACTGACAAGAAATAAGAAACGGCCAGCGCTGGTAACATCACTAAGAAAATAATTTTACGGGCAAGCTGCGCGCCAAAAATGCGTACGGTCAGATCGGTCGCTAGGAAGATAAACGGGAAAGTGAAAGCACCCCAAGTGGTGTGCATACCGAAGACGGTAAAAGGTAGCTGAACCAGATAGTTGCTTGACGCAATAATCACCAAATGGAACAAAACTAATAGTGCTAGGGCTTTGCGCTGTTGCGCAGGGGTAAAGTTACTCATGCTGTACCTTTTTAGTTTGGTTTGGGGGTGAGGGAACCCAAATCGAGTCATTTCTTCGAATAATCCAAGAAAGCTCTTACCAATAATGTGAATTAAAAATGTTTCTATAATTTGCTCTATTGAGCGGCGGGCGATTATACATTAATCAATATTGGCTGCAATGGTGAGAACAAACGCAAACGTTTATCCTCACTTTTATTGGTGAATAGCGCTAGAAGCTGTGCTTTAGAAGCTATGCCTAAAGTTAAAAACCGCGCTTGAAAAGCGTCGCGAGATAATCAAACTCTTCTCGGCTTTCTTCCGCGTTTAACGACTCAAACCAAATTGATTCACTGTAATGCTCAGACTTTAAGAACATTCGACAATCTTCAAAATCAATCAACCAAGAGTGCATATCGGCGTCCCATTGTTTTTCAACAACAGACGCTGACAGCAATGCCACCAGCTTTTCACCTAACACTTCATAAGAATCAAAATCAAAACTTGGAGACGTAATCAATAAACGCCCTTCCTCAGCCAGATACTCTCTTAAGCCAAATTCTGTTTGTGTTGTCATGTCCCTATCAACCTTATTCTTTTTCTATTAGTTAGACGTTTCTCGCAAACTAGCCGTGTGTGGTGATGTGTTCTTGAATCAGATCTAGGAATGGGTCTGCGTACTTATCGAGTTTACGTTGACCGACACCGTTGACTGCCAGCATTTCTCCGTATGAAGTAGGTAGTATTTCAGCCATATCAATCAAGGTCGCGTCACTGAATACCACATATGGTGGCAAGCCATCTTCATCAGCAATCGACTTACGCAGCTTACGCAGTTTCGCAAACAGCTTCTTATCGTAATTCTTGCTGCTTAACTTATCGGACTTAGCATTACGCACCGCTGTATCTAAACGAGGAACAGCCAATTCCAAAGACATCTCACCGCGCAGCAGCGGGCGGGCTTCTTCTGTTAGCTGTAAAGTTGAGTTACGAGTGATGTTCTGGAACAGCAAGCCTTTATGAATCAGCTGACGGAAGATACTGATCCAGTAATCATGACTGTGATCGCGGCCAATACCGTAGGTAGATAGCTTATCGTGACCATTATCGCGGACACGGATGTTCTGCATGCCTCGCATTACTTCGACCACGTAGCCCATACCAAATGACTGATTCACACGGTACACACAAGACAACGCCTTCTGTGCTTCTTGGGTCGCGTCAAAGTGTTTTGGTGGATCTAAGCAGATATCGCAGTTGCCACATTGCTTCTCGCGATATTCGCCAAAATAGTTAAGCAGAACCTGACGACGACACGTTTGCGCTTCAGCAAAGGCACTCATCGCATTCAGCTTGTGCATCTCAACTTGTTTCTGTGGGCCTTCTTCTTTCTCATCTAGCATACGACGCAGCCAACCCATATCAGCCGGGTCAAACAACATCATCGCTTCAGCAGGCAAACCATCACGACCTGCACGGCCTGTCTCTTGATAGTAAGACTCGATATTACGTGGGATATCAAAGTGCACCACGAAACGTACGTTGGGTTTGTTGATGCCCATACCGAAAGCCACAGTCGCGACCACGATCTGAATATCATCGCGTTGAAAGGCTTCTTGAACGTAAGCACGCTCATCGGTGTCCATACCAGCGTGATAACCCGCGGCGCGAATACCGTTATTGCACAGCTTCTCGGTCACCATCTCCACTTTCTTACGGCTACCACAGTAGATGATGCCGCAATTGCCCTTTTGTGTTTCTAGGTAGCGAACCACCTGTGACACGGGTTTGTGCTTCTCAACCAAGTTGTAGCGAATATTAGGGCGATCAAAGCTGCCTAAGTAAGTATGCGGGTCCAGGAGCTGTAAGCGCGAGATAATATCTTTGCGCGTCGCATCATCAGCGGTTGCTGTGAGCGCCATGTAAGGCACATGCGGGAAATACTGTTTAAGCTGACCTAATGATGCGTATTCAGGGCGGAAGTCGTGACCCCATTGAGAGATACAGTGCGCTTCATCGACTGCAATCATCGAAAGCGGTAAACCTTGAAGACGCTCGATAAAATCACGCATCAACACACGCTCTGGTGACACATACACCATTTTCAGCTGACCTGAGTTCATACGATTGAACACATTCAGCAATTGGTCACGTGGCATTGAAGAGTTAATACACTCAGCGGCAACACCATTGGCCTTCAATTGGTCGACTTGGTCTTTCATCAACGAGATCAGCGGTGAGATAACCAGAGTCAGCCCTTCACGAACCAAAGCCGGAATTTGGTAACACAGAGATTTACCACCACCGGTTGGCATAATCACCAAGCTGTCTTTGCCTTCAACGGCCAAATCAATGACCTCTTGCTGACCATCGCGAAAGCTTTGATAGCCGAACACATCTTGCAAGATGGTTTGCGCATCATTCGCGGGAGTTGGTATTTGCTCAGCAATCAGAGTGGCGGTCATTGTGGTTCCTAATCGAGGTATGAAATCAGCAAGCATCTTCGGCAAGCAAGTCGCACATTGTAGAGGGGAACGCTGGCGAATTAAACCGCAAATTGTTAGGTGAAAAGGGTTATCGCTCCTATACTGACCAACTCTCTTATAAATCTTATTAATAAGCACTCAGTGCTAGAGAAAGATGCATGACACAGGAAGAACAACAACGTACGCGCCAAGGAGTTTTGCTTGCCGTCGGCGCTTACACAATGTGGGGTATCGCCCCTATATATTTCAAATCTTTAAGTGACGTTTCCCCGTTAGAGATCCTCAGCCACCGTGTAGTATGGTCTTTTTTCCTACTCGCTTTCTTACTGCACATTGGCCGCAGCTGGCGTAAAGTCCGTGACACCCTGACCTCAAAACCAAAAATGCTCTATTTGGTGGCGACATCTATTTTGGTGGGTGCAAACTGGCTGATCTTTATCTGGGCGGTGAACTCCAATCACATGCTCGATGCCAGTTTGGGGTATTACATCAACCCGTTGATTAATGTATTACTTGGGATGCTCTTCCTCGGCGAACGCTTACGTAAGCTGCAATGGTTTGCAGTGGCTCTTGCTGCGATTGGCGTATTAATCCAATTGATTGCCTTCGGCTCAGTACCGATCGTCGCCATTGCCCTAGCCTTTAGCTTTGGCTTTTATGGCTTGCTGCGTAAGAAAGTCAGCTTAGAAGCACAAACGGGTCTGTTCATTGAAACTCTGGTGATGCTGCCTCTAGCCGCAACCTACTTACTGTTTATTGCCGATAGCCCGACCTCAAACTTATCGATGAACCCGATGCAACTCAACCTATTACTGGTTGCTGCCGGTGTGATCACCACGGTTCCATTGCTGTGTTTTACTGGCGCTGCAACTCGCTTGAAGCTATCAACACTCGGTTTCTTCCAGTACATCGGTCCAAGCTTGATGTTCTTACTGGCGGTTCTGATCTACGGCGAAGCCTTTACCTCAGATAAAGCGATCACCTTTGCTTTCATATGGGGAGCACTGGTTATTTTCAGCTTTGATGGCCTGCGTAACAACAAGAAGAACAAACGCGCGAAACAGTGATATTGATCGTTTTTTACAAGACAATCCCTTAATACGCAGATAAGCTTGGTTGAATTGATGACTATTTGACCAAGCTTTTTTGTACCATGGATAAAGTCCACTACTACTCTACCCCAACAGAAGATATCAGCCTGATCCAAGCTCAATACCAAGAGTTTGCTTTTCAGCGTCACTATCATTTGGACTTTCACATCGGCTTAATTACCCAAGGGCAGCAAAAATTCGCCTATAAAGGGGCGAGCCACCATGTCGGTGCAGGCCAAGTGGTTATCATGCCACCTGATGAGCTGCATGATGGGCACTCCAAACTCGATTCAGGTTATCAAGTCAGTGTGTTTGCAGTTTCTCCTCAATGGTTTCAAGATCTTGCCGATCCCAAGCAAAATGGTCACACATTAGGCTTTTCTGAGTTGATCCTCTCCGATCAAGCTGCGTTTTTACAATTACGCAACTTACACGGCCTGTTAATCAATCAAAGCATCAGCCAACTCGCTCAAGATTGCTTACCATTCGAGGGGTTCTCAACGATTGTCGATCGTTATGCAAAATTTGGATCGAAGAGTGACATCAAACTGGGTAATCAATCGATTAATACACTCAAAGACTATTTGATGGCGAATTTGGACCAGCCAGTGCGATTAGAACAACTGTCTGAGCTGTGCGGCTTAACCACAACTCAATTCCAACGCCACTTTAAGAACAGAATGGGCATCACCCCTTACGCGTGGCTGAGCCGTTTACGTATGGAACAGAGCATGCGCCTGATTAAATCTGGGATCTGTGGTACTAAAGTCGCGCACCAAGTAGGCTTCTATGATCAAGCACACTTCTCCAAGGCATTCAAAACCACATTCGGCGTACCACCCTCACAAATCAACTAAGTGTTGATAATTTACAATTGCTCGATTTCAAATCGCGGTAAGCTACGCTCAATACGATTACTTATTTAATAATAGCGGCAACGTTATTGAGAACTGACATGAACGAAGTCACCATACTGATCACCCTCGCCTCTATCCATTTCATCGCTTTGATGAGCCCCGGCCCTGACTTTGCGTTAGTCGTGCAAAATGCGACACGCCACGGCAGACAAACAGGCTTGTACATTGCGCTTGGTTTATCTTGCGGGATCTTACTGCATTCGTTGCTCAGCCTGACGGGAATCAGTTACCTAGTCCACCAGCAACCAACCCTATTTGCCATTATCCAGTTGGCTGGCGGTAGCTACTTGCTGTACTTAGGCTACGGTGCACTTAAAGCAACCTGGCAAATCATTCAGAACCACGACGATGACGACGATACCGTCAATGCCAAAGATCTGATTCTGACCAACAAGCGTCAGGCATTTTCGAAAGGGTTTGCGACCAATATTCTCAACCCAAAAGCTTTGGTGTTCTTTATTAGCTTGATGTCGAGCTTAGTGCCTGCCGACATGTCTCTATCAGGTAAAGGCTTTGCGCTTATTATCTTGTTTGGTCTGTCTCTGTTTTGGTTTTCACTACTGGCGTGGATGCTTTCGACTAAGGCTCTACAGAAGAAACTTAGCGAAGCAACGGTATACATCGATGGCTTATGTGGCGTGGTATTCAGCCTGATTGGCGCGAGTATTCTTTGGCAGTCGCTGTCCGGTTTAATCGCTTAAATTCGAATCAAGATTACAATTCGTTAACAACGCACTGGCTATCTAATCTTTCCGCTGCCAATCTAGCTCTGCATATTAAAAGGAGAAGATCATGCAGTGGAAAACAAAACTAACAACCCTCGCCACTTCTACCCTACTTTTTGCCTCTCACGTCAGTTGGGCAAATCAAGCTGCCGATTCCGTCGCACCCGAACAAAGTAGTGGTTTAGAAACCAAACAACTCGTTAAAGCCAACGATTGGATGGTCACCGCAGCCAACCCTCTTGCAACACAAGCCGGTGCTGATGTACTTGCCCGTGGTGGTAACGCAATTGACGCCATGGTTGCCGTGCAGCTTATGCTTGGCTTAGTGGAACCTCAGTCATCAGGTATTGGTGGCGGCGCGTTCCTTGTCTATTTTGATGGCAAAGACAAACAGCTCAAGACCTACGATGGCCGTGAAACTGCGCCACTTGATGCCACCCCACGTCTATTCCAAGACGAAAACGGACAACCGCTTAAATTCTATGATGCCGTGGTTGGCGGTCGTTCTGTTGCCACGCCGGGCACGGTGCAATTGCTGTGGGACACTCACCAGAAATACGGCAAGCTCGAATGGGCATCACTGATTAAACCTATCGCTCAGTTAGCTGAAGAAGGTTTTACTATCAGCCCACGTTTAGCCACCTTGATCGAAAACGACCAAGAACGTCTGAGCCGCTTTGCGACAACTAAAGCCTACTTCTTCAATGCCGATGGCAGCCCGAAAGCCGCTGGCACGCAACTTAAGAACCCTGAATACGCGGCAACGTTACACGCTATCTCGAAGGATGGTGCTAAAGCTTTCTACCAAGGTGAGATTTCTGCCGACATCATTAACACAGTACAAACAGCGAAAGGTAACCCGGGCGTATTGGCACAGAGAGATTTCGACGCCTATTCGATCAAGCAGCGCGAACCGGTTTGTTCTGCTTATGAAAGCTACCAAGTGTGCGGAATGGGTCCACCAAGTTCAGGTGCATTAACGGTTGGGCAGATCTTAGCGATGACCGAGCAGTTTGATCTTAAATCATGGGGACCAAACGACGCGAAATCTTGGCAAGTGTTAGCAGACGCTTCTCGCCTAGCCTTTGCAGACCGTGGTATGTACATGGCGGATCAAGATTATGTGCCAATGCCTACCCAAGGGTTAGTGAATACTGACTATTTGCAGGAACGTGCTCAGTTAATTACCGCAGGTAAGGCATTGGCAAGCGCATCTTCAGGCACACCGCCGTGGGATCACGCGATGCAGAGAAGCCAAGATGTTTCTATTGAATTGCCGTCCACCAGCCACTTCAATATTGTCGATAGCGATGGCAATGTCGTTTCGATGACCACCACCATTGAGAATGCCTTTGGCTCACGCTTGATGGTTAGAGGTTTCCTACTCAACAACGAACTGACGGATTTCTCATTCAAGACCCATAACGATGGTAAGCCTATCGCCAACCGACTTGAACCGGGTAAGCGTCCGCGCTCTTCAATGGCACCGACCATCATCATGCAAGGCGATAAACCTTACATGGCGATTGGCTCTCCCGGTGGCAGCCGTATCATAGGTTATGTAGCACAAGCGATCATTGCGCATACCCAATGGGACATGGATATTCAGCAAGCCATCAACCAACCGCACTTCCTAAACCGCTTCGGTACTTTAGATTTGGAAAAAGGAACATCGGCGGAAAACTTCAAACCTGAGCTAGAAAAGATGGGATTTGAGGTCAACGTTCGCGATCTTAACTCTGGTTTACACGCGATTCGCATCACAAAAGATGGTTTAGAAGGCGCTGCAGACCCTCGTCGTGAAGGTGCAGCCATTGGTCAGTAGGGAATAATCCTCCCTTTTTACTCGCGGCCTTGTGCGAGATCTCTCACAAGGCAGTGAGTAAATATCGATATTTGATGACGAAATTAGTCACCTCGATAACGTAACCAATTGAAATTAAACGATACGTACGTTTATCATTCAAATAATTATATAGAAATTCGCTTATGCACCATTGCTGATAAATAAGGAATCGGTAATATGAATGGTGTCGGAAGGATGCTGACACGGAACAGGAAACGCCAAGGACTTGGTTATCTTCAGGATGAAGATTCGATTACTCAGGATGAATAATCGGCATGGATAGCGAAATGGACATTGAATGGACGCAATAGTAACTAGGATGGTTGCTACTAAGGAAAGACAATGGACACCTCTGGACGAGGAAAGGACTGAACATCAGGATGATGTAAAGGACACCGCTCAAGGAACAAGTGACGCGCGCTAACGAGGATTGTTGGCAGATCAGGATAAGATCAAGGACACCGCTAGGAAGGCGATGAAAGGAATACGCTGAAGGATAACAGCACACTATCATGGATTTGATGCATGGAGCACACTTAGTAGCCGGATTGCTGCGAGTAAGACTATAGACCCCGATGAGCGCAAGCTCTCGGGGTTTTTCTTTATCTGTCGTTTCACTTATTCCTCTCTCAAACAAATAAATCAAAGACCTTTAATTACAATTCTGACATTTAAAGCATTCACTTCTTAACCACTTCCGAGTAACGTAAGTCTTACTAGGCTCAACTAGTTTCATAACCATAATTAAACTAAGGACAAATTCATGTCACACGTTACCTTCAAAGGCGCTGCTGTACCACTAACAGGCACATTCCCACAAACTGGCGAACAAGCACCAAGCTTTGCACTGACTGCAGGCGACCTTTCTGAACTGACTCTTGCTTCTCTTGAAGGCAAGAAAGTGGTTCTAAACATCTTCCCAAGCATCGACACAGCAACTTGTGCAACGAGCGTACGTACGTTCAACGCAAAAGCAGCAGAACTTGAGAACACGGTTGTGGTTTGTATTTCTGCTGACCTACCATTTGCTGCAGGTCGCTTCTGCGAACTAGAAGGCATTGAAGGCGTTCAACACGCTTCAACTTTCCGTTCTCCTACATTCGCATCAGACTACGGCGTAGCGATTGCTGAAGGTCCACTAGCAAGCCTAACAACACGTGCAGTTGTCGTTGTTGATGAAAAGGGTGTGGTAACACACAGTGAGTTGGTTGCAGAGATCACTGAAGAACCAAACTACGAAGCGGCACTTGCAGCACTGTAAGTCTCCTTTCTAGGCAGGAATGCCTTAAGCTCGGAACCTGCCTATTTAGACTGGTTTCGAGCAATAAAAAAGAGCAGCCATTGGCTGCTCTTTCTGTTTTTAATGCGGATTACTTTTGAATGCTGAACGGTTTTTAAAGACCAAACTGCTTTTTAGATATTAAAGTAATAGATTAAAGCTGCTCTAAACGCGCGTAAGCCGTTACTAACCACTTAATCCCTTCACCATTAAACGCCACTTGAACTCGGCTTTGTGGGCCACTTCCTTCGAAGTTGATGATGGTGCCTTCACCAAACTTAGGGTGCTTCACGCGAGAGCCCAAGCTAAAGCCTGTTTCATTGAAGTTCTCTTTCACAGCGGTTTGGCTAAAGCGACCACTGCTTGCAGGGCGGCTGACTTGCGCTTTCATACGCACTTCATCCAGACAGGTTTCTGGCAGCTCACGAATAAAACGTGATGGCTTATGATATTTGTCCTGACCGTACAGACGACGCATCTCAGCATAAGTGATGTAAAGCTTCTCCATCGCACGGGTCATGCCTACGTAACACAGGCGACGCTCTTCTTCTAAACGCCCCGCTTCTTCGGCCGACATCTGGCTTGGGAACATGCCTTCTTCGACACCCACCATGAACACCATTGGAAACTCTAGGCCTTTAGCACTGTGCAAAGTCATTAACTGAACCGCATCGTCAAACTCATCGGCCTGACCTTCACCCGCTTCCAAAGCTGCGTGAGTTAAGAACGCCGTCAGCATGCTCATCTCATCCGCTTCTTCCGGCTTTTCAAACTGGCGCGTTGCCGTTACCAATTCTTCCAAGTTCTCGATACGTGCCTTCGACTTCTCACCCTTCTCTTGCTCGTACATAGCAAACAGACCCGACGATTTAATCACGTGGTCGGTTTGTTCATGCAGGCTAAGTTCCAACGTGTCATCTTCAAGCGCATTAATCAGCTCGATAAAACGACTTAATGCGCCCGCAGCACGACCGGGTAGCACTTGCTCTTCTATCAAAGCAACACTGGCTTCCCACATGGTTGCACCACGATCACGAGCAGCAAGACGAATCGTTTCTAACGTTTTATCACCCAAGCCACGCGTTGGCGTATTAACCACACGTTCAAACGCGGCATCATTATTGCGGTTGCTCATGAGGCGCATGTAGCTCAAGGCGTCTCTGATTTCTTGACGCTCGAAGAATCGCATGCCACCGTAGATTCGGTAAGGCAGGCCACCTTGGATAAGCGCTTCTTCAAGCACACGAGATTGGGCGTTATTACGATAAAGCATCGCGGTATCTTCTAACGCACCGCCTTTCTCTTGCCACTCTTTGATTTTGCTGACCGTGAAACGCGCTTCATCTAACTCGTTATAAGCTGAGTAAACTGAGATTGGCTCGCCATCGTTGCCATCGGTCCACAGCTCTTTACCCATACGTTCGGTGTTGTTCGAGATAAGCTCGTTCGACGCCTGCAGAATGGTTTTAGTTGAACGGTAGTTTTGTTCAAGTCGAACCGTCGAAGCTCCTGGGAATTCATCCAAGAACTTCTGAATATTTTCGATCTTCGCACCACGCCAACCATAGATAGATTGGTCATCATCACCTACGATCATCACGCGACAATCTGGGCCAGCCATCATCCGAAGCCAAGCGTATTGGATGTTGTTGGTATCTTGGAATTCATCGACAAGGATATGCTTAAAGCGTGCTTGGTAATGCTCTCGAATGTGTTTCTTATCGCGTAATAGTTCATGCGATCTCAGCAAGATTTCCGCAAAGTCGACCAAACCAGCACGGTCACATGCTTCTTGGTAAGCAGAATAGATCTTTAACCACGTTTGAGTTATTGGATCATGGTAGGCGTCAATGTGACTTGGGCGTAACCCCTCGTCTTTCTTGCCATTGATCCACCAAGAAGCTTGCTTAGCAGGCCACTGCTTTTCATCAAGGTTTTGCGCCTTGATTAAGCGGCGTAGCAAACGAATCTGATCATCAGAATCAATGATCTGGAAATCTTCTGGCAGTTTTGCATCTAGGTAGTGAGCACGAAGGATGCGGTGACAAATACCGTGGAAGGTGCCGTTCCACATGCCTGACGAACTACCCATCATCAACTCTTCAATACGACCACGCATCTCTGCTGCCGCTTTGTTGGTGAAGGTAACCGACATAATAGAGAACGGCGATGCTTGCTCTACGCTTTGCAGCCAAGCGATACGATGCACCAACACTCGCGTTTTACCACTGCCTGCACCTGCCAGAATAAGTAGGTTTTCTAAAGGTGCCGCGACCGCCTCACGTTGTTTATCGTTTAGGCCATCGAGTAAAAGCGAAGGATCTATCATTGGATATGCTCACTACTGGGTATTTATACATAAAAGTTGATTATAACCTAAACACTAGGCTGCGTTTAGGATAATAAGAAGAAAAAACAATCAAAAATTAACATCATTAATTCAATAACTTAAGAGATGAAACATCATTAATATTGATAATTTTTATAATACCGTGAAATTATTTCCCGGTTGTTCCTATCCTTTTTAGTAAGCAAGTTAACAATCCATTAACCTGCGATATAAAATACTATTAAGTCCTAGAGGGAATGACTATGAAAAATTCTAATCTTGCTGTTACAGCTGCAATCACAAGTGTACTAGCGTTCGGCGGTGCAGTTCTTACATCAGCACCTGCGGAAGCAGCAGCAAAAGAAAAATGCTACGGCGTGGCAAAAGCTGGCCAAAATGATTGTGCAACCAAAACAAGCTCATGTGCGGGTACAGCAAAAGAAGACAACCAATCCGATGCGTTCGTAGTCGTACCTAAAGGGCTATGTGGCAAATTATCAGGTGGTAACACTCAATCATCATAATTGAGCTGCTTAGTATGGTGAGCTGACATTCAGCTCACCTCCACTTCTTGTTAGGAGAATCGTTGTGACTCAAACTCTTCACCCCTACGCAGGGGTTGGCCTTAGAACACCGCACTTGGACTTCTTTAGCCAAAATCCAGCCTTAGTAAGTTGGTTAGAAGTTCACAGCGAGAACTACTTCTTAGCTCAATCACCGCAACGACAACAACTCAGAGAAATTCGTCACGCACACAACATCAGTTGTCACGGTGTTGGGTTGTCGCTAGGTTCTGTTGAGCGCATCAATCAACATCATCTTGTGCAATTAAAAGAGCTCATTGATGATATCGAACCCTTCTTGGTTTCTGATCATCTCAGTTGGAGTCAGACAGGTGGTCATTACTTCAATGACTTGCTACCGCTGCCTTACACAGAAGAAGCATTGGAAGTCTTCTGTCGTAATGTCATCGAGGTTCAAGACAGCTTGCAACGCCCGATGTTGATTGAGAACCCATCGAGCTACCTATCCTTCAAGCATTCTACTATTCCTGAGTGGGAGTTTTTGGCTGAGGTACAAAAGCGTACTGAGTGTCGCCTACTGCTCGATTTCAATAATATTTTCGTCTCATCTTTTAATCATGGCTTTAGTTGTGAAGAGTACTTAAACGGAATACCAGCAGACAAAGTTGAAGAGATTCACTTGGCAGGTTTTACCAAAAAGAAGCTTGAACAAGGTGAGATCTGGATAGACACACACAGTAAACCTGTCTGTGACGAAGTGTGGAAACTCTACACTGACTGGGTTGCACAACATGGTTTGCGCCATACCTTGATTGAGTGGGATCTCGATATCCCAGAGCCACAAGTTTTATTGGCTGAAGCAACCAAAGCCAGTGATATCTTGTATCAACACGACAAGTTCAACCAAAGGAGTCGCGCCTCATGAGCCACTCCCTAGCAGAGGTTCAATTGGAGTTTGCTAACGCCCTACGCTATCAAAACAATAGTGAGTACTGCGACATAGTGAGCGACCATTTTACCGATGAACAACGCATCCAGATTTACCGTAATAACTTTGTGATCAGCTTGAGCGAAGTTCTGGCAGCAACCTACCCACTCACTGAAATGTTGGTTGGTGAAGAGTGCTTCCAACAGATGGCTCGTCAACATGTCTTACATTATCCATCGACCTCTGGTGATGTCAGTGGTTACGGTGAACACTTTGAACAGACTATCCAAGCCTTTCCTGCCGTTATTGAGGCTGCACCTTATCTCGGTGAAGTGGCTTTGTATGAATGGCAGAAAGATAGCTTGGTAAGGTTTTCGTCACAAGCACATGTCGACCAGAGACATCTTTCTTGCCTTGCAGATGTACCACAAGAGCAACAAGGCGCTTTAGTCTTTCATCTCAAAGATTCAATAACACTGATTCATTCTAGTTACACGATTATCGCGCTTGAACACGCCATCTATCAGCAGCAACTTGATGGGCTAGACATCAACCAAGCTGAATTTGGGGTGTTAATCCGAGCTGAGAATTCACAGGTTGAGAGCCATAGTTTGAGTGAAGAGAGCCACCAACTCCTCACTGAATTGCAATCAGGTCGAACACTCTCAGCAATCGATCCTTTATTACTACAACATCTGAATACTGTTATGGCGCTAAACGTCATCTCAGGTTTTTCAATCAATGCCGAATTGGAGGCATAACATGGATAACAACACAGTCACGAACATGATGGCTCAATACGACAGTTTGATTGAGAAATCACAGGCACTTTTTGTTCCAGTGCTTCTACTATTTTGTCGCCTTTGGGTGGCGTGGGTATTCTTTAATTCTGGACTCACCAAGATAGCTACTTGGGATAGCACGCTTTACTTGTTTGAATTGGAATACCAAGTGCCACTGCTACCTTGGGAATTGGCTGCTTACATGGGCACTGCCGCTGAGTTAATTCTACCGATGTTTTTAGCGCTCGGTTTATTAACACGACCTATGGCTGCGGTGTTGTTCGTTTTCAATATCATTGCTGTCGTGTCTTACCCTGTATTGTGGGATCAAGGCTTCTACGATCATCAGCTTTGGGGGTTAATGATTCTTATCGTTGTCGTGTGGGGCGCAGGACCATTCTCACTTGATAGAGTTTTGAAAGCGCAGTTCAGGAATTAAAATAAGTTTTCACCTCTTTTGAACTGCTAAAGCTAAATGCTACAGCCCAAACGCAAGAAACCACTCAATTGAGTGGTTTCTTTTTTAACTGGGATAAGCTTACTTATTTAGAAAAGCTTGTAGCTCTTCAGCAGAGATGCCTTGCTCTGCAAGTTCTTTTGCCAATAGCTGAACCTGCTCACCCTTACGAGACTCTACCACACGCTGAAATTGGTAAATGATATCTCGCAAAGTATCGATTGGAACTTGTTTTGCCGCACTGCGAATACGCTCTTCACTTTGGTTGCCTAGCTCTTTAAGCAGTTTACCAAACATGACCTTTTCAGGTGCATCTTCCATTTGTTCTAAGACGCGCGCCATTTCGTAGGTTGTTAATGACATTACAGTATTTTCCGTTGGGGACTAACGTTTCAATGAGTGACAAATATACCATGTTTTAACGTTTCGAAAACCGCCATTTGTATATTTTGTCACCCTTGTAACTTATGCCTTAGCAAACGTCGTGTGCCAAGACTTACCCGCTTTGCTCGCAAGCACTAATAACGCAGGAACAATCAGGAACATTTGCAGAGCAATCATCACTTGCGACGTTAAATCAAGACGTTGCATGGTACCCACAAGAAGCCCTGAACCGCTCATTTGGAACAAGCCAAGCAGCGCAGCAGCTGTACCCGCACGGTCACCGAAAGGTTCTAGAGCTTTACCTGCCGCAGCACCAAGAATCCAAGCAAAGCCAACTGACGATAAGAAGATCGGTAGCATGAACGCGATTGGAGTAGCGTGCTCAGCAAGCACCAACATAATCACACCCGCTAAGCCCAGCGTCGAGATACCAACCACCAGTGCTTTATAGGTACCAAAACGGTCCATAAATTTAGGTGCAGTAAACGCAGCTGCAATGTTGATGGCCGCATTAACACCAAACCAGAAAGTAAACTCTTTCATGGTCAGGCCTAGGTTTTCCATCAACACAACTGGTGCAGAGGTTACATAAGCGAGGATAACCGCCATCGCCATCAGACACAAGGTTGCGTGGAAAAGGAATGATGGTGTTTTCAATACTGACCAGTATCGCTCAAGCTTGAATACCGCAACCTTTTCTGTCGCAGGGTTAGACTCTTTCATTTGGAAGAATAAGATAGTGCCAACAACGACAGCAAAGCCTGCCATAAAGCTAAAGTTCGAGCGCCAACCAAATTGATGTGTTAACCAAGCGCCAAGAATGGGTGCCAAAGCAGGAATAAAACAGATTGCACCATTAAGGTAGCTGATCATACGGCCACTCTTCTCTGGGCCAAATAGATCGCGAACCGTTGCAAAGGCTGCTACAGAAGTCGCACAAGCTCCTAAGCCTTGTAGCAGCCGAGCCATTAGCATCATATCAATCGATTGAGCTGCCCACGCCAAGCAAGCACTCAATGCATAGATACTAACACCTCCCAATGCAACGGTTCGACGTCCTAGCTTATCAGCCAAAGGGCCAGCAAATAATTGCCCGACACCCATGGCGAATAAAAACCAGGTAATCGTATCTTGTGCTAGTGCATGTTCCACGTGAAACGCTGTCGAAATTTGTGGCAGAGCTGGTAGGTAGATATCAATAGCCAGAGGGCTAAATAAAACCAACATTGCCAATAAAGCAACCTGCAGTTTACTAGGGGTTGGAAGCGCGTTAGAAGGCACAAGATTCTCCGAATGAGTTAATTTAGGTGCATAATAACCAACTAAAGATATGAACAAAAATGGCATATACTCATTAGCATTATTCCAAATAGGAAACTCATATGAATATTGAGAAACTATCGCGCCTCGACCTCAATCTATTAGTTTGCTTGCAGGTGCTGATGGAAGAGCTAAGTGTGACTCGCACCGCCCACCGATTGTGCCTAAGCCAGTCAGCGGTTAGTAAGTCATTGGCCAAACTTCGTGAGCAATTTAATGATCCCCTTTTCACGCGAAGTGCTCATGGTCTGCGACCAACACCAAAGGCGGTCTTTCTCAAACCTCGATTAGAAACGCTGATCAACCAACTTGATGTGCTCACCCAACCAGAGACCTTCATTCCCAACAACAGTGACCACAGTTTTCACATTGCGGCTGTTGAGAGCGTTTACCCACTTATTCTTCCCCACTTTTTACCAGCGATATTTCGACAAGCCCCTAAGGTGAATATCAACACCCACGCTTGGACGGAGCAAACCTTTAAGAAGCTGCAGCTCGGTGAGCTCGATATCGGACTCACAGGTAAAGACATCGACATCAACGACGCACGTTTAACTATGCTGCCGCCAGATGATATTTGCGAGCAAGAGATCTACCGTGACGCGCAGATGTGTGTGCTAAGACGCAACCACCCCGCTCTGAATGGCAAATGGGATCTGGAAACCTACCTTGCACAGCGTCATGTACAAGTAAGATGTGATGGTAACGATCGTTGGCTGCTCGACTATAAGCTTGCCGACCTTGGTCACCAACGTGATATCGCTATTTCTGTTCCAGACTTCAATAGCGCCGCAAGCCTATGTACCTACACCGACTTTGTGTTTACTGCACCAAGCCACTTTACTTACCTCGTCGCCAAGCAACTCGACTTAGTGGTTGTCCCTTTACCGATGGAATTCCCACCGATGGCATACACTCTGTTTTGGCACCGTGACAGAGAAAATGACCCAGCGTTAACTTGGCTACGAGATATCATCAAAGAAAAAACTCTGCACCTTAGATAAAAATGGCGTACAGCGTTTGCAGCAAACGAACAAAAGCGCTAGCTTATTGACCTAATAAGTCCCCTCGCATGTATATCGACTGTGAGTGTTAACAAGGACCCTAACAATAAGGATAAACACAGATGCACAATATCACTGCTGAACGCGTTGCTGCGGTTCGAGCTTGGCTTGAAACAAACAACCTAGATGCCGTTATCATTCCACACGAAGACGAATATCTAGGTGAATACGTTCCTGCTCATAACGAGCGACTTCACTGGTTAACAGGTTTCACTGGCTCTGCAGGTGCCGCTGTTATCACTCGTGAAACTGCTGCTATTTTTGTTGATGGTCGCTACACCGTTCAGGTTCGTAAGCAGGTACCAGCAGAGTTATTTGAGTATCGCCACCTTATTGAAGAACCGGCTTTAGATTGGATCATCAACTCATTGCCTCAAGGTAGTAAGGTTGCATTCGACCCACGCATGCACACCGCTGCTTGGTTGAAAGGCGCACAAGCAAAACTAGCGGAGAAAGTTGAGCTAACAACGTTATCAGCAAACCCGATTGATGCGCTTTGGTCTGACCGTCCTGAGCCTGTTGTATCTGATGTTCGCCTAATGGCAACAGATGCCGTTGGTCAATCAAGTGAAAGCAAACGTGCGGAGATTGCTGGCTTACTAAAAGCAAAAGGTGCGGACGCCGCTATCCTTACTGAGCTGGATTCAATCTGCTGGTTACTCAACATTCGTGGTTTAGACGTATCTCGTCTGCCGGTTGTGTTATCTAATGCAATCATTCACGCCGATGAAAGTGTCGATTTCTTCTTAGACCCCGCTCGTATCCCTGCAGGCTTTGAAGCGCACGTTGGTAATGGTATTCGCGTATCTCACCCATCAGAGCTTGAAGCACGCCTTCAATCTTTGGAAGGCAAAAATGTATCTGTCGATTCAGGTACCAGTAACGCTTGGTACACGCTGGTTCTACAAAACTCTGGTGCTCATATCATTGAAGCAGCAGACCCATGCCTAATGCCAAAAGCAGCAAAGAATGAAACTGAAATTGCCGGCATGAAAGCGTGTCACATTCGTGATGGTGTTGCGATGGCGAAGTTCCTATCTTGGATTGATGCAGAAGTCACGCAAGGTAATCTGCACAATGAAGCTGTGCTAGCAGACAAAGTTCAATCATTCCGCGAACAAGACCCAACGCTGATGGACCTAAGTTTTGACACGATTTCAGCAGCAGGCGGCAACGCAGCAATGTGTCACTACAACCACGAGAACCAACCTGAACCAGGTCAGTTAGAGATGAATACTCTTTACCTAGTCGATTCAGGCGGTCAGTACCTAGATGGTACAACCGACATCACTCGAACTATCGCGATTGGCCAGCCAAGCGACGAAATGATCCAGCAGTTCACGTTAGCGCTTAAAGGTCACATCGGTATCGCGCGTGCACGTTTCCCACAGGGTACTCGTGGTTTCCAACTTGATATTCTAGCTCGCCAACACTTATGGGCAGAAGGCTTCGACTACGACCACGGTACTGGTCACGGTGTTGGTCATTTCCTAAGTGTTCATGAAGGTCCGCAAAGCATCTCTAAGAAGCTAATCGATGTACCTCTTGTTGAAGGCATGGTGTTATCAAACGAGCCGGGTTACTACCGTGCAGATGAATTTGGTATCCGTATCGAAAACCTAGAACTGGTGGTTGAGCTGCCAACTCAAGGTGACTTCTCAGTACTAACGTTTGAGTCGCTAACACGTTGCCCTATCGATAAGCGCAACATCAACGTCGATTTACTGACACGACCTGAACTTGCATGGCTTAATGATTACCACCAGAAAGTATGGAACGATGTTAGCCCATTAGTTGAAGGTGATACATTGGAATGGTTACGCCAATCAACCACTCCACTTGCTCATGCTTAATGCTTAGCTAATTCAAACTTAATGAAATGAAAAACGGCTACCTTAGGGTAGCCGTTTTTATTTGTCGATTTAACTTCGTCGATGTTTCACGTGGAACATAAATCTGTGTGTTCGCTAACCAGAGTAAGCACTGTGCCAGTCTCGCCACACAGGATCAAAACCACGTTGACGAATCATTGACTCAACATCGGCAGCACTTCGCTCATCACTTATTTCAAATTGCTCGAGTTCTTCTTCATCAGAAGCATAACCACCAGGCTGGGTTTTAGACGCAGCCGACATACTGGTGATTCCCAATGGCAACACATTGTCGCGGAAAGCTGCAGACTCACGAGTCGAGAGAGACAATTCAACCTCAGGGTTTAATAAGCGATACGCACA
This sequence comes from Vibrio sp. 10N.222.55.C6, assembly GCF_041473395.1. Classification (NCBI taxonomy): domain Bacteria; kingdom Pseudomonadati; phylum Pseudomonadota; class Gammaproteobacteria; order Vibrionales; family Vibrionaceae; genus Vibrio; species Vibrio sp. 10N.222.55.C6. The sequence continues at coordinate 8,584 of NZ_JBFRSD010000049.1, read as the reverse complement.
GATAAGTTGAACCAACTGTTTATCACTCATAATCGATTTAGGCTGCAAACCACCCTCACACGGACGAAGATGTGGGAATGAAATCGAGTAACGTGTTTGCCAATAAGTACGCTCAAGATAGTCTAAGTGAGCGGCCACGAAGAAACAGTCGGTACGCCAATCTTCCAAGCCAATCAAAGCGCCAATACCTATCTTATCAATACCCGCTTTTGCCAAACGATCGGGCGTTTCGAGCCGGTATTCAAAATCCATTTTATTGCCACGCAAGTGGTGTTCCGCGTAGGTACTTGGGCTATACGTTTCTTGGTAAACCATCACCGCATCTAAGCCGAGAGTTTTAAGCTCTGCGTAGTCATCTTGATCAAGCGGCTGCACTTCCATCGCAAGATAGTTAAATTGTGCCTTAATATTCGGTAGCACTTCACGGAAGTACTTCATCCCGACCTTGGTTTCATGTTCACCAGTCACCAACAATACACTATCAAACTTCATCTTTTTGATAGCGGCACTTTCAGCATCGATTTCATCTAAAGTAAGTGTGCGACGCTTAATGCGGTTCTCCATTGAGAAACCACAATACGTGCACGCATTCGCACATAAGTTTGAGAGGTACAATGGAATATACAACGACATTGTATTGCCGAATCGCTTGCGTGTGAGTGCCAACGATTGTTGCGCCATCTGCTCTAAGTAAGGTTCTGCTGCCGGAGAGATAAGAGCCTTAAAGTCTTCCAAGTCGCGTTTAGGTTTACTCAGAGCGCGCTCAACATCCGCTGCCGTTTTACTGAAGATGGACATACCAATGTCATCCCAGTTGAGCTGTTTAAATCGATCAACAAACGTCATAAGGACACTACTCGTCTAGGAATGAAGTTAGCGGACTAGAAGCAACCGCATGAGACACCTGTCCAGCAAGACCAGAAAGGTAAGCCATACGGCCAGCTTCAACTGCCAGTTTAAAAGCAATCGCCATATCAACGGGTTGTTGAGAAGCCGCAATTGCAGTATTAACTAACACGGCATCCGCGCCCATTTCCATTGCACGAGCAGCATGAGATGGCGCACCAATACCAGCGTCAACAATCACAGGGACGTTCGCTTGGTCGATAATGATCTCTAAGAAGTCTGCCGAAGCGATACCTTTGTTCGACCCAATCGGCGCACCTAGCGGCATAACCGCAGCACAACCCACCTCTTCCAATCGTTTACACAACACTGGGTCAGCATGACAGTAAGGCAACACAACAAAGCCATCTTTAACCAGTTGCTCAGCCGCTTTTAATGTCTCAATTGGGTCTGGCATCAAGTACTTTGGATCAGGGTGAATTTCCAGTTTGAGCCAGTTTGTGCCTAGCGCTTCGCGAGCCAAATGCGCAGCAAAGATGGCATCCTTCGCGTTCTTCGCCCCGGAGGTATTTGGTAACAAGTTCACGCCAGCATCAATGATGGGCTGTAAAATATCATCTTGCTCAGAGCGAATATCAACTCTCTTCAACGCCATGGTTGCCAGTTGAGAACCGGAAGCTTCGATAGCACTCGCCATTAAATGTTTATTCGCGAACTTGCCCGTTCCAGTAAAGAGTCGTGATTGAAATGTTTTATCTGCGACAGTTAACATAGTTAGCCTCCTGCAATAGCTTGGAAAAGAGAAATAGCATCGCCTTCATTGACGACCCTTTGTTGCCACTGACTTCGCGGGACAACCGCATTATTGATAGCAAAGACACAACCCAGATCGGGTAGTGAAAGCGCTTGGATGATATCCGCTAGAGACGACGATTGTGCAACCTGCTCTGGTTGCTCATTGATAGAGATCGTTATGTTGCTCATTGGGTTTCTTCTTCTAAATAGTTAACTGTAGATGTGCAGCAAACGGGGCATTCACTATCTTGAGTGACACTTAAGTTTTGCCAGTTCATCGTCTGACCATCAAACAGTTTGAGCTGATGTGTTGCAACCTGGAACTCGCCAGTGCTAATACGTTGAATCGCTGCCAGTGCTTGGAGGTTGCCTATGGTGCCAACAACTGGGCCGATGATGCCGCTATCGCTACAACGTGTCGTTTGTGGATGATGACTGAACGGGAACAAACAGTGATAGCACCCTTTCTGCATCTGATAATCAAAGACAATAAACTGACCTTTCCATCCGATCGCAGAACCAGAAACCAAAGGTGTCTTGCTACCAAAACATGCTTGGTTAACCTGCTGACGTGACTCAAAGTTGTCAGTACAATCCAACACCAAATCAGCGAGCATCACCTCAAGCTCAAGCTGGCTCTGAGTCATTCGCCTATTGATGGTTCTCACTTGGTTTCGACCATTAAGCTCAGTCAGTTTTTGCTTCAGAGCTTCGACCTTAGGCGAACCTAACTGGCTTTCCTTGAACGCAACTTGTCGTTGAAGGTTAGACGAATCCACACAATCATCATCAACTAATACGATTTTCCCGATACCGGAAGCCGCAAGATAGAGAGCCGCAGCATTGCCTAAGCCACCACAACCGATGACCAATACATGGCTATCTAATAGATTGCGTTGCCCTTGCTCACCCACTTCAGGAAGTGCGAGTTGTCGTTGATAACGAATGAATTCGAAATCATTCAGCATGACTTAGCTCCTGAGTTACCTCTTTAGCAGCACCTGAAGAACGGTCAGCCATTAATGCTTCGAAGAACTCAATCACTTGTTTTGGGTCTTCGGCTAACGTAATCGCACGTACAACAGCAAGGCTCGATACCCCACAACTCCACACCTGTGCGGCCGTCGACTGGTCAATTCCACCAATCGCAACTGTCGGATAACCGGTGAGTTCTTCTGTGTATGGGATAGTATCAATCAACTGCTGATAGAGAGATAAACGCACAAGTCCTTGAGGCTTCGATGGCATCTGCTTAGTGGTGGTTGGGAATATATGCCCCAGCGCAATATAGCTTGGGTTGATTTGCACAATGCGTAGCAACTCGTAATAACCATGAGTCGATAGACCGATCTTAATACCAGCTTGGCTCAGTTGAGATAGGTTGGATTCTTCGATGTCCTCTTGCCCCAAATGAACACCAAAAGCATCATGCTTAAGTGCCAATTGCCAATAGTCATTGATAAAAACCTGAGCGTTGTGCTCTCTACCGAGTTCGATAGATCGCGCGATTTGTTGTTCTAAATCTGCTTGCTGTGGGTTCTTAATACGCAGTTGAACTGTGTTAATTCCAAGCTTGAGCAGCCTTTCGATCCACTCAACATCATCAACCACTGGGTATAGTCCTAGGCTACTCTTACTCAATTCCGGGAACGACAGTGATGTTCCTTGGTGCGCCCAACCAACACTAATATCCAGTCGCTCATCTTCGAGAACGGGAATAGGAAAGTTTTGATAGTTTGCTGGCCATGTTCCACGTGAAACACTAGATGCTGCGCGAGCTAAAACCAGTGCATCTTCTAATGGGAATTCCAACGCCAACAAAGTAAGTAACCAAGCAAAGTGGCCACGACTATCTAACTCCTGATGAGCTGGAGTTTCACTCTTGATAGCACGATTAGAATCTAGCTGTGACCAGATATCCAATGCAGCTGAGTCATCTAAGACACCGATATAGATGGTATTCGGAGTTTGTGCCAAGGCATCGCGGACACCAGCTAGCGCCACTGAATGACTGTAATAAACGATATGATCAAGCTCACTTGAGCGACACTCCGCCAATGAATCAACATCATGAGCAAAACCAATAGATAACGCTTGCTGAGCATCAACGATAGAGAAGCATTGAGTTGGGCTTACACCCAACTCAACTGCATCGGTTGCCAAGCCTTGTCGCTTAGCAACCAATAGACAGCTTTGCACCTCTCCCGTTAGCTCAATATTTTGAGATGGGATAAGAATCTTCACTGTCATTATTCCTCTAATTGAGCTTCTTTTGCGCCTACTGCTGGGTGATAAAGTTCAGAGCCAGTATCACGGAACTCTTGTGATTTCTGACGCATCCCTTCCAACGGATTATCAAGCATCTTAATCTCGATAGCCTGATCAGCAGCCACTTGTTCAGTGTCTTTCGCGTACTCTCGAACTTCTTGAGAGATCTTCATTGAACAGAATTTAGGTCCACACATAGAGCAGAAGTGAGCAACCTTGCCCGATTCTTGTGGCAGGGTTTCATCGTGGAAAGAACGGGCTGTTTCTGGATCTAAAGCTAGATTAAATTGGTCTTCCCAACGGAATTCAAAACGAGCTTTAGATAATGCATTATCTCGGATTTGTGCGCCCGGATGCCCTTTTGCCAAGTCTGCTGCATGTGCTGCCAGCTTGTAAGTAATCAAGCCAGTCTTCACATCTTCTTTATTTGGTAAGCCCAAATGCTCTTTAGGTGTTACATAACAAAGCATCGCACAGCCGTACCAACCAATCATCGCCGCGCCAATACCAGAGGTAATGTGGTCATAACCCGGTGCAATATCAGTGGTCAGCGGGCCTAACGTATAGAAAGGCGCTTCATGGCAGTGCTCTAACTGCTCATCCATGTTCTCTTTAATAAGATGCATAGGTACATGTCCAGGACCTTCAATGATCACCTGAACATCGTATTCCCAAGCCACTTTAGTTAACTCACCTAGAGTACGTAACTCCGAGAACTGAGCCTCATCATTGGCATCTGCAATAGAGCCAGGACGTAGGCCGTCACCTAGTGACAAAGCCACATCGTACTTCGCACAGATCTCACAGATCTCGCGGAAGTGTGTGTATAGGAAGCTTTCTTGGTGATGTGCAAGACACCATTTCGCGATAATAGAGCCACCACGAGAAACAATACCTGTCACACGCTTAGCCGTCATAGGAACATAACGAAGAAGCAAACCAGCATGGATAGTGAAGTAATCAACGCCCTGCTCCGCTTGTTCAATCAAAGTATCGCGCATCACTTCCCAGTTAAGGTCTTCGGCTACGCCATTCACTTTCTCAAGCGCCTGATACATAGGAACCGTACCAATCGGCACTGGGCTATTACGTAGGATCCATTCACGAGTCTCGTGGATATTACGGCCAGTAGAAAGATCCATTACGGTATCGCCGCCCCAGCGAGTCGACCATACTAGCTTCTCAACTTCTTCTTCAATCGAAGAGCTTACAGAAGAGTTACCGATATTGGCGTTCACTTTCACTAAGAAGTTTCGGCCAATAATCATAGGTTCTGATTCTGGGTGGTTGATGTTTGAAGGGATGATAGCTCGGCCTTCAGCGACCTCTTTACGCACGAACTCAGGGGTAATTTCTTTTGGCAGGTTTGCGCCAAAGTTATGGCCTGGGTGTTGGTGATTAAGCTGTTCATCAGCGAACTTCTGACGCCCCATGTTCTCACGTATCGCAATGTACTCCATCTCAGGAGTGATAATTCCCTGACGAGCATAATGCAGTTGAGTTACACATTGGTCGCCAGTAGCGCGACGAATTCGAGGCAGGTTTCCGTAACGAAGGTCGTCTAGGGTTTCATCTTCTAAACGTTCTTTGGTGTAAACAGAGCTTACATCATCGAGCAATTCCGTATCACCACGCTCTTCAATCCATTGCTCTCGCAACTTAGGAAGGCCACTATAAAGGTCTATTTCATGCGTAGGATCGGTATAAACACCTGAGGTGTCGTAGACATGAATTGGCTCATTAGGTTCGAATACAGGCTCTTTTTTGGTGCCACCAACAAGGCTATCTGCGAGGGATATTTCTCGTACAGGGACTTGAATGTCCTCTCGAGACCCTTGGATGTAAGCTTTTTTTGAGTTTGGATAAGGTTGTACAGATAAAGAATCAATGAAATTCTTCGCTTCCAGTCTTGCTTGTTTACGACTCGACATAGCATTTTTCCTTGGCTTTTAGCCATTATTTATAGGGATAAAAATGCTTGACGGATAAGATGCTACAAGAGGGATCACAGCAAGAAAATGCAGTTGTGATCTGGAGATAGATCTCTAGAAGGATTCTAGTTAGATATCTACTCTTGTTCCCTTCGCAGGTATTAGCCTGATCAGGTTCAACGGATCCCGAGTTAACGGTCTCAGCCATATGGCACTCCGACAAGTACGATCGAGTATATAAAAACGGCTTGGATAAACCAAGCCGAGTTGTTAACAAATCGTAAGAAAGTTTTAAGACTTTATCAGAAGTTGGAAGCCGATCCATGCGGCTGAAATACTGAGAACCACATTGAGCAGTACATTGAGCCCCATCTTGAAGAACGCACCCTGCTGCATAAGAAGCACGTTATCCATCGAAAACGTAGAAAATGTCGTCAGGGCTCCAAGGAAACCAAGACCGATAATTTGTCTCCACGGCTCCGTCGCAACCATCTCATTTTCAAACGCGGCGATGAGCAATCCCATAATCAAAGAGCCAATTACGTTAACAGTCAGCGTACCGTAAGGAAAACCACGCCCTAACATCACAACGCATAACTCTGAAATCAAGTAACGTGAACAAGCACCAAACGCGCCACCGATGGCGATAAAACCTAGAATAGATAACTGACCCATGAATCCTCCCAAACAATAATCCCTATATTCTAGCTTTAACGCCGATAAAAGCGAGGGTAGAAACTAAGAATGCATGCGCAAATATTAAACGTTACAGGTGTCACTTAACTTCAATATATCCCATCAATCCTGTTTTCATGTGCTCAATTACATGACAGTGGTACATCCAGCGTCCGGGGTTGTCTGCAACAAATGCAGCTTTAGCTCGGCCATTTTTTCCAAGTAACACTGTATCGGTATGGAAAGGCTCTTCAATTTTTTTACCATCAAGTTCCAATACAGTAAATGTATGACCATGAATATGAATCGGGTGATGATATTGAGTGACGTTCTTAAGATCGAATATGTAAGTCTTACCCAACTCTAAAGTCGCCAATGGTTCAGGAATATTGTCTTTGCTCATTCCTTCCCATGCTCTTTTATTTGTTAGCCAAAACTTAGGCATCGATTTTCCATCTTTGGATACTGGAGAAACAGCCCCTTCCCATTCAAATAAAAAGTCGATCTCTTCAGCATTAGCAAGATCTAGGTTGGGCACTGGATTCAATGGTAGTAATGGTAACGAACGTCCTTGAGCAAATGCTGAATCTACGACTTCAAATTCACACAAAGAAAATGGGAAACGCCCCTTCATATGGAGAACGTTAACTCGCTCACTAGCTTTAGGAGCGATCAGTCCGATATCAACACGCATCCCTGGACCGATTTTATGTTGAGTCAGTTTGTAAGGCGTTTTTACAGGGCTACCATCGATGGCAATCACCCATGCCTCAGCCCCTTCGATAGCAATAGGATAAGTGATCGTATTATCGACATTCGCGATACGCAGTCGAGTCGTTGCGTGCTGCTTTAATTGGTATACAGGTTCATGAACACCATTAACGCTACTCCACTCTCCTGGAGTGCCCATACGAGCACTGAGTCTTGGAATCATTAAGTCTTTCCATTGACCTTGCTTATCGATATGCCAATGTTTAAGCATCAATGCGTGTTCTTCATCGAACCGTATTGGATTACTCTCTTCTACGATAATAAGGCCAACTAAGCCCATACCAAGCTGTTTAACGCTATTCATATGTGGGTGATACCAAAATGTGCCAGCATCTGGCGGCGTAAACTCATAAATGAATGTTTCACCTGGCATGATCGGTGGCTGACTTAAGAAGGGAACACCGTCCATTTCGATAGGAATTCTTAAGCCATGCCAATGGATAGTCGTCGGCTCTGATAGCTTATTCGTAAAACGAATTGTGACCTTTTCACCCTGTCGACATCGAATCGTCGGAGCTGGGATCTGTCCATTAAAGGCTAAGACATTGGTATCAAATCCCGCTACTAACTCAGCCGTTGAAGGTTCAGCAGTTAAGTCATAAACATACTTTCCTTGCTCATCAGCAGACCGCTTCATTGAACAAGCGGGTAGTACTGTTAATGCAGATATAGCGAGAGATGATTGAATAAACTTACGACGGGAAATATCCATATTTGTTGCCTTTTAGTAATAACGACCAAAATGTAACAAAATATTGAGAATAATTCTCATAAAGAAGTGTGGATTGTGTTGTTAATTGCTTATAAAAGAGACTGAGATAAGTAAGCACTTACATTTCTAAGACAATATTCTATTCAAGGTAGGTAATTATCAATTAAAAATCGAACAAATATAAATCAAAAAGACTCTAGGATTTCTGCTTCGATGGGGATCAATATAGTCGACTTGGCTGACACTCCGGTCCTCAACGTCACTTTGAAAAAGTGACAGATACAAAAAAGCTCCAGCATTTCTGCTGGAGCTTTAAATATGGCAGGGGTGGAGAGATTCGAACTCCCAACACGCGGATTTGGAATCCGCTGCTCTGCCAATTGGAGCTACACCCCTAAAACTTTCATTACTTCAGATTCGAAAAAACCTCGCACTAGGCGAGGTTATCGAATAAGTGGCGGAGTGGACGGGACTCGAACCCGCGACCCCCGGCGTGACAGGCCGGTATTCTAACCAACTGAACTACCACTCCGCAGTGGAATACTTGTCGTCGCTGACAAGTGTTCAAATTTAAAGCCTGGCGATG
>NZ_JBFRSD010000048.1:0-123492 GCF_041473395.1 Vibrio sp. 10N.222.55.C6 | reverse complement strand
TATATATATTTATATATACCTATATCTTATATAGGCTCTTTTCTTACTCTTGTATTAGCCCCTTTTTATGGGGATCTATCTGTATACACACCCAGACGGGCTAGGGGATGAAATATTCTAATGGGGTAGTTTTGTATAGTGGGGGGAGTTGTGGGGTGTTTTATGTAATAAAGGGATTGTGAGTAACTACACAATCCCTTTGTATATAAGGCGCGAAGGCTTTTAAGCCTAGTTCATGCCGTATTTTTTAAGTTTCTTGCGAAGAGTACCGCGGTTAATACCCATCATGGTTGCTGCGCGAGTTTGGTTACCGCGAGTGTACTGCATGATAGTGTCTAGTAGTGGCTGTTCAACTTCAGCTAATACTAATTCGTATAACTCGCTGACTTCTTGACCGTTTAATTGAGCAAGGTAATTTTTCAATGATGCTTTAACTGAGTCACGTAGTGGCTTCTGCGTGATTTGGTCTTGTGATGTAACTGTAGTTACTGTCAATGCTTCTGAAGTCAGATTTTGTTCGAACATATTCGGTCTAGCTCTTCTCGTAATTATGGTGCAACGTTATCAAAAAAACCTTCTAGCGCTTCAAGCTGCAGATCACCTGCTTCGAATGCGTTGAAGGTACGGCGAAACTCACTCGCTTGTTCATGTTCTTTTAGATACCAACCCACATGCTTACGAGCGATGCGAGGGCCTAAAAACTCTCCATAAAATTCATGTAGAGCGTGCACATGACCAAGCATGATGTCTTTCACTTCCGAAATCGGGAGTGGGTCCATCGTGGTGCCGTTTTCCAAATAGTGTAGGATTTCGTTAAAAATCCAAGGACGTCCTTGGGCAGGTCGACCTATCATTAAAGCATCAGCGCCGGTGTACTCCAGCACAAACTTCGCTTTTTCCGGACTATCGATATCACCGTTAGCGATAACCGGAATAGATACTGCTTGTTTCGCTGCTTTAATGTGTTTGTATTCTGCCTCACCTTTGTACATACAAGCGCGAGTTCTTCCATGGAGCGCAAGAGCTTGTATGCCGCAGTCTTCGGCTATTTTCGCGATTTGGACACAGTTTCTATTGTCTGTATCCCAGCCTGTGCGCGTTTTCAACGTTACTGGAACGTCGACAGCATTTACCACCGCTTTCAGAATGTCTTCAATGAGTTCTGGATGCTGCAGTAAGGCTGAGCCCGCAAGCTTCTTATTCACTTTTTTGGCTGGACAACCCATGTTGATATCGATGATTTGCGCACCGTTATCGACATTAAATTGAGCAGCCTCGGCCATAAGCTGTGGATCTGCACCAGCGATTTGTACTGAACGAATGCCCGATTCGCCTTCATGTACCATACGCTGCTGAGACTTTGACGTTTTCCAAACTTTCGGATTGGAGGACATCATTTCACTGACTGCCATCCCCGCACCGTAGCGAAGACACAACTCACGGAATGGTCTATCCGTTACGCCAGCCATAGGAGCGACGATTAGATTGTTCTTAAGTTGATAATTTCCGATTTTCAAAAATGTCATCACAGTTCTGTACCAGCAAGGGCGCGCATTTTACGCATTTTTTCGCTGCGTGAAAAGACTAATATTTGAGCATTTACAATTTGTTTTTGTAATTTGTTTAAATTTCAGTCAATTAGCGCCCAAAGTCTTGTCTAGCCTTGCTTGCGACCTGAGATTCGACACCATTCTTGTTGTTCGATGATCGGATCAATGTGAAGCTCATCACGATAATAAGTGGCAACATCTTCTGCTTGTGTATCTAAAACACCCGACATCGCAAGTACACCATTTGGCTTAACTAGGCCCTTGATGATGCCAGAAAGGTCGCGTAATGGACCCGCAAGAATGTTGGCAACAACAACGTCTGCTAGCAAACCTTCCGGTTGATCTTGTGGCAAGAACACCTCTAGTTGCTCAGCAACGCCATTGCGTTGTGCGTTGTCTTTTGATGCAAGCAGAGCTTGAGGATCAATGTCGATCCCGATAACTTTTGCTGCGCCTAGTTTGATCGCAGCGATCGCTAGGATGCCTGAGCCACAACCGAAGTCGATCACGGTTTTGCCTGCAAGGTCTAAGCCTTCAAGCCACTCAAGACACAATGCCGTTGTCGGGTGAGTACCTGTACCAAATGCAAGGCCAGGGTCTAGCATTACGTTAACAGCGTCAGGTTCAGGGATATCGCGCCAGCTAGGGCAGATCCATAAACGCTCACCAAACTTCATTGGGTGGAAGTTGTCCATCCATTCACGCTCCCAATCCTTGTCTTCAATTTGCTCTACTTTATGAGCAAAGTCTGCAGGGAACATGTTGCTTGCTTTAATCTGCGCTAGAACGACACCAGTATCAGTCTCAGCGTCGTAAAGCGCGAGAATGTCAGTATCACCCCAAAGGCGAGTTTCGCCTGGCAGAGGCTCAAATACAGGGGTATCTTGTGCATCCAGGAAAGTTACAGAAAGAGCACCAGTCTCTTCCATTAACATGTCGCCGATTTGTTCGGCATTTTCATTGGTAGCATTAAGCTTGATTTGAATCCAAGGCATGGCTGCATCTTCTATATGAGAAAAATTGGATGGCGAGTCTAGCAGAAAATATGAGCAAATTCACCAAAACCCCACGGAATATAATGGGGATTAAAGATTGATTTTTTCGGCGGTTCAAAAACAAAAATGCTCACCGAAGTGAGCATTTTGACTGTTCTTAAACGAACGGATTATGACAAACCAAGTTTCTTCTCAAGGTAGTGGATGTTTGCACCACCGTGTTGGAAGTTTTCGTCGTTCATAATAGACAGTTGAAGCTCAGTATTAACGTTAATACCTTCAACAATCATTTCACCCAATGCGTTCTTCATACGAGCGATAGCAACATCACGGTTCTCACCGTAAGTGATCAGCTTACCAATCATTGAATCGTAGTGTGGTGGCACTGTGTAACCCGTGTAGATGTGAGATTCCCAACGTACGCCCATGCCGCCTGGTGCGTGGAAACGTTCAATCTTACCTGGTGAAGGTAGGAAACGAACTGGATCTTCAGCATTGATACGACATTCGATTGAGTGGCCACGCAGCTTAATGTCATCCTGAGTGAATGATAGAGGCTGACCAGCTGCAATACGTAGCTGTTCTTTCACTAGGTCGATACCCGTTACCATTTCAGTAATCGTGTGTTCAACCTGGATACGAGTGTTCATTTCGATGAAGTAGAATTCACCGTTCTCGTATAGGAATTCAAATGTACCTGCACCGCGGTAACCGATCTCAATACATGCACGAGTACAACGTTCGCCAATGTACTTACGCATCTCTTCAGTGATACCTGGAGCTGGCGCTTCTTCCACAACTTTCTGGTGACGACGTTGCATTGAACAGTCACGCTCACCTAGGTGGATAGCATTACCTTGGCCATCTGCAAGCACTTGTACTTCAATGTGACGTGGGTTTTCTAGGAATTTCTCCATGTAAACCATGTCGTTGTTGAAACATGCTTTTGCTTCAGCACGAGTCATCGCGATAGCTTCAGTTAATTCTGCTTCAGAACGAACAACACGCATACCACGACCGCCGCCGCCGCCAGATGCCTTGATGATAACTGGGAAGCCAATGCGTTTAGCGTGCGCTTTGTTTTTTGCTTCGTCGTCGTCAAGAGGGCCGTCAGAACCTGGTACACAAGGTACGCCAGCTTTCTTCATTGACGTGATAGCTGACACTTTGTCACCCATCATGCGAATGGTTTCAGCTTTAGGGCCAACGAAGATAAAGCCACTGCGCTCTACCTGTTCTGCAAAGTCTGCATTTTCAGATAGGAAGCCGTAGCCAGGGTGAACAGCTACTGCACCTGTAACTTCAGCTGCGCTGATGATACGAGGGATGTTTAGGTAGCTATCGATACCACGAGCTGGACCGATACAAATGGTTTCGTCTGCAAGCAGTACGTGCTTAAGATCACGGTCAGCAGTTGAGTGAACCGCTACCGTTTTAATGCCAAGCTCTTTACATGCACGCAGAATACGTAGTGCAATCTCACCACGGTTCGCGATTACTAATTTATCTAACATAATGAGTGCTCTCTATTATTCGATAATTACTAGAGCTTGGTCGAATTCTACTGGTTGACCGTCTTCAACTAGGATAGCTGTTACAACACCAGATTTATCAGCTTCGATTTGGTTCATCATTTTCATTGCTTCAACGATACATAGCGTTTCGCCAGCAGTTACAGATTGACCAACTTTAACGAATGGTTTTGCGTCTGGGCTTGGAGCGCCGTAGAAAGTACCAACCATTGGAGAAAGAACTTGGTGACCAGCTGGAACTGCAGGAGCTGCTGCTTCTGCTGCTACAGGTGCCGCCGCAGGAGCTGCTGCCGCTACAGGTGCTGGAGCAGCTGCATATTGAACAGGTGCTACAGGTGCAGTGCTGTTACGACTGATTCGTACTGACTCTTCACCTTCAGAGATTTCTAGCTCAGAAATACCAGACTCTTCAACCAATTCGATTAGCTTTTTGATTTTGCGAATATCCATTGTTTCTTTCTCTTTATCTGTTAATTGAACTTACTCTATGACTGAGTAGGTTAGTAATAGTTCGTTGTTTATGTTTACTTTGAGTTGAGCTTGCTGAGCGCAGCGGTCAAAGCAAATTGATAACCTTGGGCACCTAAGCCACAAATCACACCTTCTGCTTTATCAGATAGGTAAGAGTGGTGACGGAATGGTTCACGCGCGTGAACATTCGATAGATGAACCTCAATAAATGGTATTGCAACGCCAAGTAGTGCATCACGCAGTGCCACACTGGTATGTGTAAAGGCTGCTGGGTTGATAATAATAAAATCAACATTTTGATAAGCACTATGGATAGCTTCAATCAGTTCGTACTCACGATTTGACTGTAAGTGAGATAGCTCAACATCGTGTGCTTTCGCTTGCTCGGTCAGTGAGCTAATAATCTGGTCAAGTGTTTGAGAACCGTAGTGTGCGGGCTCTCTAAGGCCTAACAGGTTAAGGTTTGGGCCATTTAAAACTAGAATGCGAAACTTTGTAGACATCGTGGGGCTATCTTCCTTTATCGTGTTTACGAACGTGAATGTTGCCATTTTATTGAAAATTTGCGGTTAATTTCCAGTGAGAAAAACCCAAATTTAAAAATTAGAACCAGATTATAGCTAATTCAGCGCAAATCGCAGCAATTTACTGGTCTAATCTCCTATTGAGAGAGTGTGAGATTGTTACCAACTTAACAAAAAAGCGCCTTAGCCTTAATTTTGTCGAGGATATTTGAGATCAAGATCAGCCATAAAAAAACCGCCACATAGGTGACGGTTTAGAAAGGAGTTGTTTTAAACAGTAATTACGTAATGTGACGGGTTGCTTATGCCAGTTCCGCTTTCTCTGCAATCAGCTTATCGACCACGCTTGGGTCTGCGAGTGTCGACGTATCGCCTAGGTTGCCAGTATCGCCAGTCGCAATCTTACGCAGGATACGACGCATGATTTTACCTGAACGAGTTTTTGGTAATGAGTCGGTCCAGTGCAGTACATCTGGCGTTGCGATTGGGCCTATCTCTTTGCGTACCCAGTCTTTCACTTCTTTATGAAGCTCTGCGGTCGGGAATTCACCATCATTCAACGTGATGTAAGCGTAAATCGCTTGGCCTTTAATATCATGAGGGATACCTACAATCGCAGCCTCTGCGATCTTATCAAATGCGACTAGAGCCGATTCAATCTCAGCGGTACCCATACGGTGACCTGATACGTTCAGAACGTCATCAACACGGCCAGTAATCCAGTAGTAACCGTCTTCATCACGACGAGCACCATCACTGGTGAAGTACATGCCTTTAAAGGTCGAGAAGTAAGTCTGTTCGAAACGGTCATGATCGCCATGAACGGTACGCATCTGGCCTGGCCAAGAGTCAAGAATCACTAGGTTGCCGTCTGTTGCACCCTCAATAATGTTACCCATGTTATCAACCAGCGCGGGTTGTACACCGAAGAATGGACGCGTCGCTGAACCCGGTTTTAGGTCTGTTGCGCCTGGTAGCGGTGCAATCAAGATTCCGCCCGTTTCTGTTTGCCACCATGTATCAACAATTGGAGACTGCTCATTACCGATTGTTTTGTAGTACCACTCCCACGCCTCTGGGTTGATAGGTTCACCCACTGAGCCCATGATTCTTAGGCTGTCACGAGACGTGCCTTCAACGGCTTCATTGCCTTTCGCCATCAATGCACGAATAGCTGTTGGCGCAGTATAAAGAATATTAACTTGGTGCTTATCGACCACTTCACTCATGCGGCTTGTGTTCGGGTAGTTCGGCACGCCTTCAAACAGAATGGTTTTTGCACCATTGGCAAGCGGTCCGTAAACAAGGTATGTGTGACCGGTAATCCAACCCACATCGGCTGTACACCAGAAAGTTTCGCCTTCTTGGTAATCGAATACGTATTTGAAGGTCATTGCTGCATAAACAAGGTAACCACCGGTGGTGTGCATAACACCCTTAGGTTTGCCTGTTGAGCCTGACGTATAAAGGATGAATAGTGGGTCTTCTGCGTTCATCTCTTCTGGAGGACAATCTGCAGATACATTAGCAATAGCATCGTGCCACCACACATCGCGGTGTTCGTGCCATGCAACATCGCCGCCAGTACGTTTGAATACTACAACCTTTTCGATGTTCTTCACTTCAGGATTCGTCAGTGCTTCATCGACATTTTTCTTCAGTGGAACCGCACGGCCGCCACGCACGCCTTCATCGGCAGTGATAACGACTTTAGAATTTGAGTCGATAATACGACCAGACAGTGCTTCTGGGGAGAAACCGCCAAATACTACTGTGTGAACCGCACCTATACGGGTACACGCCAGCATCGCAACCGCAGCTTCTGGAACCATTGGCATGTATAAACAAACTACATCACCTTTGCGCACGCCTTGCTCTTTTAGAGCATTTGAAAACAGGCACACTTCTTTGTGTAGTTCATTAAAAGTTAGAGTTTTGTCATCAGCCGGATCATCGCCTTCCCAGATAATAGCGACTTCATCGCCGCGTTCAGCAAGGTGGCGGTCGATACAGTTAGCCGAAACGTTAAGCGTGCCATCTTCAAACCAGCGAATATCAATGTGGCCAGGGTCGAAAGAGGTATTTTTTACCTGTGTGAAAGGTTTAATCCAATCAACGATTTTTCCGTGTTCACCCCAAAAGCCTTCAGGGTCAGAAACAGATTGCTGGTACATGGCTAGGTAAGTGTCATTATCCGCGTGTGTGGTTGATTTAATATTTTCTTTTACCGGATAAACGTGGGCTTCACTCATTGCATCTCTCCTTGTGCCTACATTCCTAATGAACTGGCAACTTCCTTTGTGTTCAGTTTCTAGGTCTATTACAGAACCGTCGTTGTGTTATCACTCTCGACTAGGACGGCGATTTCCACAATTAGACTTTAGGATGAGACGTTGCTTTTCACTTACAAAATAGCGAGTTAAGTTCATTTTTGAGATGTTGCTCTCTATGTGAAGCGCCAGTGGTTGAATTAAGAATAAGAAGAGTTGAAACGGGGTAGGTCACCATGTTTCAGGCGAACAAAGATCAGGGCGGCGGAGATAGCGTCTTGTAATGCATCATGTTTATTGACGGGGATAGGTAAATCGAGCTGGCGACAGATAGCGTCCATACTGAGATCAAAATAGGCGTTAGGCAGCTGCCTTTCGAGCTTGTCTTGATAAAGTTGGCTTACTTCGACTAATCGGTTAGGCAGTGGAAATCCAAGCTGTTTTAAACAGGCGCGATCGAGGATTTTTTTATCATAGCGGATGTGATAGCCGACTAAAGGACGATTTCCAATGAAGTTCAGTAGCTCGATTAAAGCCTGTTTTTCTTCGATGCCGTGCTTTAGATCTTGATGGCGAATACGGTGGATTTTTATTGAATTGCAATCGAGCGATTGAGGGGCGCGCAATCGGACTTCAAAAGGTTGGCTGGTAATGATTCGGTTGCCGATGATCTTGGTAGCGGCAATGGTGACTAATTCTGCCTGATTGGGGTCGAGGCTGGTGGTTTCACAATCGAGAGATACGTATTCGTGATTAGCAGGCGCAGTAAACAGAGGCTGATAAGTAGAGCCTTTGAGTTTATGATGCCAGTAATAACGAACCAGTCTATTCATCGTTCAATCGCCTAATCCCGTATCTGATAGTGGTAGCCAAGCCATTGCTTGAATTTTTTGACCACATGCAAGCTATGGCGAAGCAGGTCTCTGTCTGCTCGCTCCATCAATTTGACGTTAATCTTGTTGCTACTGTGCTGCTGAGAAAGTCTTTGGGCTAAGCGCCACTTAAAGAACTGTTTGAGTGCTTCACTAAGGTTATCGGCGGTACTTTGCTCAAGCACTTTCTTACAGACCAACTGTTCAATGCGTTCGAAGGTGTTGTTTACCGTGACACCATGCTCAAGACAGAGTGCCCTCACACCATGCACGATAGGGAAAATACCGCCTTGTTTGATATCGAGCCCTGACTTGGATTGTTTAACATTGCCAAACAGGGTGAGGGGTACTGAGAAGTTCAGAGCCGGTCGGCAGAATTCAGTCAGAATCAATTCTTGTCCGAGCATCAAATCACTTAGGTGCTGCTTTACGGGTTTTAATAACTCTCTATTACCCGCAACGGCGTGTGCATCCGCCATGATCGCTATATCCATCACGGTATCTGGCGTGGCTTTTTTTACCCAACGGGTGAGGGTTTGTTTCCACTCTTGTTCTGAATGCACCCATTTGGGGTTGTTGACCATCACGTTGCCCGGACAGAGTGGATAGCCCAATTGCTGCAATGTATGAGTGAGGTCGTTCATGGCGCTCTGGCATTGGTGCCACTCCAAGCCATCTTGAATTATGAGCGCGTTGTCTTGATCGGTTTTGAGAATTTGTTCCCCACGGCCTTCGGAACCCAACACGATTAGGCAGCAATGATTATGCAGTGCAGGTGGGATCACCAACTCAAAAGCCTTCTCTATGATCTGTTCGTTGACCGCAGAAATCAGCTCCATGATAAAGCGTGTGCGAATCCCATTACTGAGCAAGCTCTCGACCAGTTGACGTTGTTTGTTGGATGCCATTGCCAATTCTTCAACGCTGGTGGCGCGCGCAATACGCAAAGTAAGAACGTGGGAGTGTGTGGAGAATGCACTGAGAATCTGTGTCATATCCACCATGCCGACCGCATTTTTACCATCACAAACCATCAACCTTTTTACTCGATTTCTGGTCATGGTAATCATGGCGTTAAATAAGAAATCGCCTTGGTTCACGTGCATCACCGGAAACGTTGCGATCTCACCGACAGGCGCATCCAGTGTGAAATTATCGAGCATCACAGCATGCAATAAATTGGTTCGAGTGACGATTCCATACGGCAAGGAACATGATGATCCAAAAGCTTTTGGATCATTATGTTCCAAATGGACTAGGGCCGAGTCTAACCCTTGTTCTTTAAGGGTTTGAGTGACTTGGTTGATCGGTTGGTTTGGTTCAAGTATCAGTGGTGGGTGATAGATAGAGTCATCCACTTTGGTTAATATAAACTCGGCAAGATTCTGTTGCTGCTGGGCGGCTTCTATCAAAGCTTTTCGTGTTGATAGGTTGCTATCAAAGTAGGCAGCGAATTGGCCATTGGCGTGGTAAAGCTCAAGAAAAATATCGGTGGGCAGCAGATAACTTAATGTATCTTCGAGTGCGATATATTGGTGTTTGGTGTGGGGTTCAAACTGGCTGCGGACATCAAAAATATCGTCATTGGCATAGTGTGCGTAAATCTCACCATCACTGCTCGCGCGCTCTTCAACAGCTCCTTTGATCAAAATATGCAGGTGTCGGCTCGGCCTTTCAGCTTCCAGTATCACTTCTTGAGAGCGGTAATACACCACGTCTAATGAAGAGCGAAGCTTCAACTGTTCGGCGTCGGACAGGCTATCGAAGGGCGGGTGCTGCATATTAAATTTGTCAGGCATAAGCATCACAAGAAGAAATGGGAGTCTTTAATCAGTCTGACAAAATACCAGCGAAGCTCCAGACGACTTTAGTCTAAATGCGAGTATGAGTATTGATGAGCGTGAAATCTCTTGTTGAAATGCGATATCCAGACCCATTGAATATGGGAATACTATCCCAGTAATAATTCCCTTTTTCATCGTATGCGAGATAGGCATAATTGGTGCTGCCTTTTTCCGCACACTTTATAGGTCATTTATGTTTAGCCCTTCACCCTATGGCTGGATCTCTCAGTATTTTCTTGGTTTCTTTTTTGCGTATGGCGTGTATTTGCCATTTTGGGCGTTGTGGTTTGAAGACCAAGGCGTGTCTGCTGGTGATATTGGCGTATTGATTGGTATCGGCTTTGCAACTCGTTGTGTGGCCAACTTAGTGATTACGCCGCGTATCCATAAAGTGGAACACTTGATGCCAGCGCTACGCTGTTTGAGTTTCGCTGCGCTGCTGTTTGTCGGTTTCCACTTCTTCACCGGTGGCAGTTTTATACTGATGTTGTTGGCAACGGTACTGTTTAACCTCTGTTGTGGGCCGATCATTCCTCTTTCTGATGCGATGGCTAACCATTACAGTCGTTTGAAAATGCTCGACTACGGCCGAACTCGTCTTTGGGGATCAATTGCCTTTATCGCAGGTTCAACGGTTGTTGGCTATTTGGTGGCACAATTCGGCACCGACATGATTTTGTATACTGCGCTTGCCGGTGTGTTGCTGTCATTGATTCTTGCGATGAGAAACCCCAATGTGATGCCAGTAACACAATCTGAGCAACAAGCGGCGCGACCAAAACTAGGTGAACTGCTGCGTGAGTCGTCAGTGGTAAAGTTTTTAGCCTTGATGGCGCTGCTGCAAGGTAGTCATGCGGCTTACTACAGTTTTAGTGCGATTTATTGGAAAGAAGCGGGTCACTCAGAAGCTATCATCGGTTATTTGTGGAGTTTAGGTGTTGTTGCTGAAGTGGCCGTATTTGCTCTGAGTAAGCGATTATTCTCAGGCTGGTCACTGCGTACTTTGTTTGTCGTCGCGGCTATTGGGGTGATGGCGCGTTGGGGTATTACCGCATCAACCACGGCGATTTTTGCACTGGTGATGGTGCAGTTGCTGCACGGTGTGACATTTGCCATGGCACACATCGCCGCGATTCAATACATCCAATCTGAAGAACAAAACAAGATGGTTGCGCTACAAGCCCTGTATAACGCGATTCCATTAGGTGCCTTTATTGCACTGATGACCACCTTAAGTGGTTGGGGTTATGAGCTTTGGGGCGCAAATATCTTCTGGGGCATGGCTGCAATGGGTGCACTTGCTCTGTTCATTAAGTTGGATGAAAGAAGTTCAGTGGTTGAGATTAATCAATCAGATTCGGAACAGTCAGAATCTCACAGCAAATGCTGATAATTAGAGTCTAAAGCACAGAATTTAAGCGATGCGATTGAGTTAATCACCCATCCTTAGTTAAATGAAACCTCTCCCTTATGGAGAGGTTTTTTTATGGATGAAAAAAGGGTTTTCAATGCAAGGATGGATAGTAATTCCAGTCTCTTTAGCCTACTTGGGCGTGTTATTTCTGATCGCTTGGTATGGAGACAGGCAGGTTCGTTGGCTATCGCGTTGGCGCCCGTGGATCTATAGCCTTTCGATTGCCGTGTATTGTACCTCTTGGACCTTCTATGGAACGGTCGGGCAGGCGAGTAACAACCCTTGGTCTTTTTTACCCATTTATCTCGCCCCGATTCTGGTCTTTACACTAGGCTGGCGGATCTTGGCGCGGCTGATCCTGATTGCGAAGCGGGAGCACATCACCTCCATTGCCGACTTTATCGCGGCTCGTTACGGAAAATCTCAGGGCTTAGCTGTGGCGGTGACGGTTATCGCCGTGGTCGGTATCCTTCCTTATATCGCTCTGCAACTGCGTGGTATTACCATGGGGTTGGATATTGTTGCGCCCAACCTAGCGGCTGACTTCGGTTATCAGGACTATCATGTGTCTTGGTTTGTGGTCGGTGCTTTGGCTATTTTTACCATGCTGTTTGGTACAAGACACATTGATAACACAGAGCATCACCGTGGCATGATGATGGCGGTGGCGTTTGAATCCATCGTTAAGCTCGCCGCATTCTTGATTGTTGGCTTGTTCATCATGTATCTGGCGATGAGCAGCGACAAGATCGACTTGCTTGATGTGGCGGCTTCCACCTACGAATCACCCAATATTCCGACCTTAATTATTCATACCGTTTTAACCATGTTGGCGATTGTCTGTTTGCCCCGCCAGTTCCATACCATGGTGGTAGAGAACGAACGTCCTCAAGACCTGCATACCGCTCGCTGGTTGTTTCCGCTTTACCTGATTTTGATGGGACTGTTCGTGCTGCCAATTGCTTGGGCAGGACAAGGACTACTTACTGGTATGCCAGCGGATACCTATGTGATCAGTGTGCCAATGTCAGAAGGCGCTAATCACATTGCCTTGCTGGCTTTCCTTGGTGGTACGTCTGCGGCAAGTGGCATGGTGATAGTGTCGACCATCGCCTTGGCGATCATGGTGTCGAATGATTTAGTGATGCCACTGTTACTGCGCCGTATGCGCCTAACCCAAAGAACCCATCGACACTTTTCTGGCCTGCTATTGGTGATTCGCCGCGGGCTAATTTTACTGCTGCTACTGGGTGCTTGGCTGTTTTATCAAGCGCTCGATACCATCCATTCATTGTCGGCTATTGGCTTCCTTTCTTTTGCTGCGATTGCTCAGTTCGCTCCTGCATTAATTGGTGGATTGTACTGGCGTCCCGGAAACCGTAAGGGTGTTTATGTCGGTTTACTTGTCGGTTCGGTGATCTGGCTGATTACCCTGATGAGTCAAACCAGCATGCTAGCGGGCGATAGCGAAAGTAACTTACTGCTGTGGATTATCACGCCGCCAGAACTGCTGAGAAGTTGGGATGTTAGCAGCTCCAATTGGGGCATAGTGCTGAGTATTTTACTCAATACCTTGTGCTATGCCGTGGTCTCGATGACGACCAGACCAAGCCTAAGTGAGCGCTTACAATCGGCAGCATTTGTTGGCACGCCGCTGCCTGAAAATGAGAATATCAGCCTTTACCAGAACCGAGTGACGGTCGCTGAATTAGAGATGCTGGCGTCGCGTTTTGTAGGCCGTAAGCGTGCCAAAAGTGCCTTACACAGCTATTGGCAACAACACGGTCAGCCGCTGCTTCCTAATCAACAAGCGCCTGCAAGTCTGATTCGACACGCAGAGCGCGTGCTCGCCGGAGTATTCGGTGCTTCGTCTGCTAAGTTAGTACTTACTTCCGCTTTACAGGGAAGAAACATGCAGCTTGAAGAAGTCGCGACCATCGTGGATGAAGCTTCGGAACTGTACGACTTCAGCCGTGGTTTACTGCAAGGAGCGATTGAACATATTGGCCAAGGCATCGCAGTAATCGACAAACAAATGAGGCTGGTGGCATGGAATCAGCGTTACCTAGAGTTGTTTGAGTTCCCTGCTGGCTTGATTCAGGTTGGGCGACCCATTTCAGATGTGATTCGTCATAATGCTGAACAAGGTTTGTGTGGTCCGGGTGACCCTGAAGATCATGTGCGTCGCCGTGTTTATCATTTGGAGCAAGGCACTCGACATACCTCTTCTCGCATTCGTCCTGATGGTCGAGTGATTGAAGTGCAAGGTAACCCGATGCCAAGTGGTGGCTTTGTGATGAGCTTTACCGACATCACGGTATTCCGACAAGCAGAGCAAGCGCTAAAAGATGCCAACGAAAGTTTGGAATCGAGAGTGCATGAGCGAACTCAAGAACTCGAAAAACTGAACCATCGCTTGGTAAAAGCCACGCAGATTTCGGATCAAGAATCACAATCTAAGAGTCGTTTTCTAGCCGCGGTAAGCCACGATTTGATGCAGCCGCTCAATGCCGCACGTCTATTTGCTTCGTCACTGTCTGAGGTGGCAAAAGAGCAAGAGGTGAAGCAATTGTCATCTCACATCGAGAGTGCACTTGGCGCCGCAGAAGATTTGATTGGTGACTTGCTGGATATCTCTCGATTGGAGTCCGGAAAGTTAGAAACCAACATTCACGCGATTGCCGTGCATGACGTATTAACCAATTTGAACGCGGAATTTAGCGCTCTAGCGAGACAACAGAAAATTGAGTTTAAGATGATTCCGTCGTCATTGTTCATTCATTCAGACCCTAAGCTGTTGAGGCGTGTGATTCAGAACTTTTTGACCAATGCGTTCCGCTATAACCCGGAAGGGAAAGTGGTACTGGGTGCGAGAAGAGTGAATGGACAGGTTCGAATTGATGTGTGGGATAATGGAACCGGTATCGATGAAGACAAGCAACAAGAAATCTTTGAAGAGTTTACTCGTGGCAGCCAAGTACGAGCCGATCAAGGATTGGGGTTAGGGCTGGCTATCTCGAAAGGTATTGCTCATGTGCTTGGCCATCAAATTTCGATGCGCTCATGGCCGGGGCAAGGCAGTGTCTTTTCCATCACCTTAGCTAGAGCGGAAAAAGTGGCTCCAGTTGTGCAAGCTTCGACGCCAATGGCGACCAGCGACATCGAACATCTCAAGATATTGTGTGTCGATAATGAACGAGAAATCTTAGTCGGTATGGAAAACCTGATCGGACGTTGGGGCTGTGAGGTTAAGACGGCGGTTGATTTGGTCGAAAGCTTGCAGTGCCTAGATGAGGGTTGGCTACCTGATGTGATTTTCTCTGATTACCGTTTAGATAATGGCAGAACGGGTCTCGAAGTCCTGCAGCAGTGTCGCTTGCGCCTCGGAGACTCTTTTGAAGGGGTCATCATTAGTGCCGATAGAACCGATGACATGTTGGCAGCGATAAAGGCCAACAGCTTTCGCTTTATTGCCAAGCCAGTGAAGCCACTTAAGTTAAGAGCGGTCTTGAATCGAGTGAGCTAGTTTGGGTTAACAGGCTCGGATTAGTACGTTCGTGAGCGGATAGTGAAAAGGCCTCAGATGAGGCCTTTTTTTGTCTCTGTTTTTTTTGCGAACGCCGATTCGCTTGTTAATTCAATAACTAACCAGCAATGCCACCTTGTGTCAGTGTGGTTGGATCAAGCAGTTTACTGAGCTCTTCTCGGCTAAGATCGGTTTCTCTTTCTGCGACATCCAGAATTGGTAAGCCTTCTTTGTAAGCTTTCTTGGCAATATCAGCCGCCTTCAAGTAGCCAATCACAGGGTTAAGTGCGGTCACTAGGATTGGGTTCTTTGACAGTGCCAAATCGAGATTGTCTTGGCGTACCGTGAAGGTCGCGATGGCTTTGTCCGCTAAAGCGACTGAGCTGTTTGCCAATAACTCAATACTTTCCAACACGTTATGAGCAATTACTGGCAGCATCACATTAAGTTGGAAGTTACCTGATTGTCCGGCTACGGTAATGGTGGTGTCGTTGCCAATGACTTGCGCCGCCGCCATAGCTGCAGCTTCTGGAATCACAGGATTTACCTTGCCAGGCATGATCGATGAGCCTGGTTGTAGAGCCTGTAATTCAATTTCCCCTAAGCCAGCCAACGGCCCAGAGTTCATCCAGCGAAGATCGTTTGAGATCTTCATGATCGCAACTGCTGCCGTTTTGAGCTGACCTGACAGCGCAACGATCGCGTCTTGACTGCTGAGGCTAAAAAAGAAGTTTTCACTCGAGCTAAAACTGATCTTTGTCGATTGAGACAGGTTACTCGCAAACTTATCGGCAAAGCGTGGGTCAGCATTGATCCCTGTTCCAACCGCAGTACCACCTTGTGCTAAAGCCTTGATAGCGGGCAGGGTGTTCTCTATTGCTTGCTTAGCGTGTTCTATCTGAAATTTCCAACCACCTAGCTCTTGAGCAAAGGTCATTGGCATCGCATCCATTAGATGAGTGCGGCCGGTCTTCACGACCTCCGCAAGTTCCTGTTGTTTGATGGTGAGTGCTTCAGAAAGGTGAGTTAATGCAGGTAATAGCTTATTTTCAGCCATCAAAGCAACGCTCACTTGAATTGCGGTTGGCACCACATCGTTACTGCTTTGGCCCATGTTGACGTGATCATTGGGGTTCACGTCGCCTTGCAAGCTTCTTGAGGCAAGCGTAGCAATCACTTCATTGGCATTCATGTTGGAACTGGTACCTGAACCGGTTTGGTAGACATCGATAGGGAATTGATCGAGGTGTTTACCCTCAATGATCTCTTGGCTGGCTTCGGCTATCGCGTTGGCAATATCACCTTCCAGTAGACCTAACTGAGCATTGGTATCTGCCGCTGCCTGTTTAATTAACGCCAGTGCTTGAATAAAACTGGTCGGCATCTTGTGAGAGCTAAACGCGAAGTTATCCGCTGCACGCTGAGTTTGTGCTTGGTATAGCGCATCGGCAGGGACTTTCACTTCGCCCATGCTGTCTTTTTCAATCCGAAATTGTAGGGTCATGTTCTATCCTTGTTAGCCAAGTGGGGCTTGGACTTGTTTTAGTGTTTGGCTGAGATTCAAAAAACGCGCTTGGCCTTGAGGTTGCTGGCAGTAGTGGCGCTTCAAATAAAATAGTGGTGAGTGAATAGAGTCTAGGCAGATATGACGAAAGGCGAAACTGCGCTGAGGAGACTCAATCGCTTCAATCAAATGAAAGAAAACTTGGCGTAGATACAGCTCGCACAACAAGATGTTTTCTTGAGCGGCATGCTTTTCATAGTAAGCCGAAAGCGTCAGTGCACACTCGATATACTCTCGAATTACAAACGGCTCATGGCCTTGAACTTGTTCTAATGAAGCAAAGCGATCCTGTGCTTTGTAAAATCTCGAATAGAGAACCTGCTGCTCTTTCATCATCATCTGCATCTCTTTATTGGATGTTAATGATAATTATTATCAAATAAAATTTTAAAAACAACCCTTTGTTTATCTTTTTATAAAGTGAGCAGAAAAAGAAAAAGCCGATACACGAAGTATCGGCTTTCTGGAGTCAGTACCTAATCCCTACAATGTAAGTACTGATTCATTTTTTGCTAAACATCTTTGTTTAATGGTCGTGCTTAGTGGTCGTGAGCTTCACCTGCACCTTTCGGGTAACGGATGTTCTCAACCATATCTTGTACATCTTGTGGTACTTCAGCAGTTACTTTGTTTACAGCAATCGATACTACGAAGTTTAGACACATACCTAGCGTACCGATGCCTTCTGGGCTGATACCAAACCACCAGTTTTCAGGTGTGCTTGCTGCTGGGTTAATGAACTTGAAGTAGATGATGTAGCTTGCTGTGAAGGCAATACCTGACAACATACCTGCAATTGCGCCTTCCTTGTTCATCTTCTTGTAGAAGATACCTAGGATAATCGCTGGGAAGAAGGATGCTGCGGCTAAGCCGAAGGCAAACGCTACTACCTGTGCTACAAAGCCTGGTGGGTTAATACCTAAGTAACCGGCACCGACAATCGCGACCATGGCTGCCAGACGAGCGGCTAACAGCTCCTGCTTGTCGGTCATGTTTGGTCTGAAGCCTTTCTTCAACAAGTCATGTGAAATCGACGTTGAGATGACCAATAGTAGACCCGCGGCTGTTGATAGTGCGGCTGCTAGGCCACCGGCTGCAAGCAGTGCTACAACCCAGTTTGGTAGTTTCGCTAGCTCTGGAGAAGCCAGTACGATGATGTCACGGTTAATCTTCATCTCGTTGCGCTCATCGCCCGAGTAGAACATTTTGCCATCGCCGTTCTTATCTTCCCAACCTACTAGGCCAGTGCTTTCCCAGTTTTTGTACCAGCTTGGTGCGTCCGTTGCAGCGACACCTTGCATGTCAGGGCCGTTGATTGTTTCGATCATGTTTACACGAGCGAATGCTGCAACGCCTGGTGCTGTTGTGTATAGCAATGAGATGAACAGTAGTGCCCAACCCGCTGAGATACGAGCATCACGTACTTTTGGTACCGTGAAGAAACGAATGATTACGTGTGGAAGACCCGCAGTACCGACCATTAGAGCCGCACAGATGAAGAATACATCTACCATGCTCTTGTTACCTTCGGTATAGGCGGTAAATCCGAGTTCTTCGGTCAGTCCATCCAGTTTATCAAGAAGGTAAACATCTGTGCCTGATAGCGTAGAGCCCATACCAACTTGTGGAAGTGGGTTACCTGTCATCATGATTGAGGTAAAGATTGCTGGAACAAGGAAGGCGAAAATGAGGACACAGAATTGAGCTACCTGCGTATAAGTGATGCCTTTCATGCCACCTAGTACTGCGTAGAAGAACACAATACCCATACCAATGATGATGCCTAGGTTAATATCAACTTCTAGGAAACGAGAGAATACAACGCCCACACCACGCATCTGGCCTGCAACGTACGTAAACGATACGAAGATTGCACAGAATACCGCTACCATACGTGCCGTTTTCGAGTAGTAACGCTCACCGATGAAATCAGGAACCGTAAACTGACCGAACTTACGTAGGTAAGGTGCTAAACATAGCGCAAGTAGTACATAACCACCTGTCCAACCCATTAGGTAAACCGCACCGTCGTAACCAACGAATGAGATGATACCTGCCATTGAGATGAATGATGCTGCCGACATCCAGTCAGCGGCGGTCGCCATGCCGTTTGCTACTGGGTGTACACCACCGCCAGCAACGTAGAACTCACTAGTAGACCCTGCACGAGCCCAGATTGCGATGCCGATATATACCGCGAAAGTAATACCGACGAGAATAAACGTCCAAGTTTGAATATCCATGTTCTAGCCTCTAGTCTTCCTGTACGTTGTATTTTTTGTCGAGCGCATTCATGCGGACAACGTAAATAAATATCAGCGCCACGAAGGTGTATATCGAACCTTGCTGAGCGAACCAAAATCCTAGCTTGAACCCGCCAAACTGAACGGTATTGAGGGCATCCACAAATAAGATGCCAGCGCCGTAAGACACCGCAAACCAGACCGCGAGCAGTGTTCCCATAATTCCCAAGTTTTCCTTCCAGTAGGCTTGAGCATGTTCCGTAGATTCGAACGCCATTGCCTTCTCCTTTATTCCGTTTTCGTAGAAACTGTTTTTGTGAAACCGTTTTGTAAAATAGCGTGTTAACGTAATGTTACGATTTAGAATGTAGCAAGGATAAGTCAAGGGATCTGTGCAACTTTAGTCGGGATGGTATTAGCGCTAATGTACTGAAATATGGGAGCTAGGAGACATAATCATAGAAAAATGTGATGTTAAAATGTTGTTAAATTAGCCAAAGGTCTAACAAAAAGGGATGAATTAGACTGCGAGTCATAAAATTTAACAACTAAATGACCGAGAAACGGTATTTAGCCCTGCTTATGACACGAAGCGAAACATAAGTTTGTTATAGTAACAACGGCACTTTCACCGACCGTGCCTTGCTAAACGGCAGAAGATCAACAAGCTAGCGGCAGAAGATCAACATGCTTATATCTTGAGTTTTATTCTTTGGGGGAACGAATTGGACGCAATAACTATCAACCACTTATTTTTAACTGGTGCGGTGCTCATCGCCATCAGTGTGCTTTTCTCACAAGTGTCCTCACGATTGGGCGTTCCGATTCTTTTGATCTTTTTATTCGTTGGTATGTTAGCGGGTGAAGATGGACCCGGTAATATTCATTTCGATGATTACTCACTGACCTACTTGGTGAGTAACCTTGCGCTTGCCGTGATTCTGTTGGATGGCGGTATGCGAACCAAGGTGGCGAGCTTCAAGGTCGCTTTCTGGCCTTCGCTCTCGCTGGCGACGATAGGTGTCGCATGTACAGCAACCTTAACCGGATTAATGGCGGCTTGGCTGTTTGACTTGTCATTAATGCAGGGCATCTTGGTCGGGGCGATTGTTGGTTCAACCGATGCGGCAGCGGTATTCTCTTTGCTGAAAGGACAGAGTCTCAATGAGCGTGTTGGCTCAACCCTAGAGATCGAATCGGGCACTAACGACCCAATGGCGGTCTTCCTGACGGTGACCTTAATTGCGCTGTTAGGTAACCCTGACGCTGAGATGGGAATGAACTTCCTACTGCAAAGTTTTGCGATGCAGTTTGGTATC
The DNA here is from genome assembly GCF_041473395.1 of Vibrio sp. 10N.222.55.C6. Taxonomy (NCBI): domain Bacteria; kingdom Pseudomonadati; phylum Pseudomonadota; class Gammaproteobacteria; order Vibrionales; family Vibrionaceae; genus Vibrio; species Vibrio sp. 10N.222.55.C6. The sequence continues at coordinate 103,368 of NZ_JBFRSD010000048.1, read as the reverse complement.
GGTACTCTTGTTGGTATTGGCGGCGGCTGGGTTCTATGGAGCTTAATCAATCGAGTACAATTGGCTGATGGCCTTTATTCCATTCTGGTACTCAGTGGGGGCGTGGCTCTGTTTGCGTTCTCTAACATGCTTGGCGGCAGCGGCATTTTATCGATTTACCTAGTGGGCTTGTTCATTGGTAATCGTCCGACGCGCTCGCGACACTCGATTCTTAATGTTCTTGATGGCATGACGTGGCTAAGCCAGATCGTGATGTTCTTGGTATTGGGTTTATTGGTGACGCCATCAACGTTGATGGACATTGCTCTGCCTGCGCTGGCACTGGCCTTCGGTATGATTTTGTTTGCTCGTCCGCTGTCGGTTTGGTTGGGTTTGCTGCCGTTCAGAAGCTTTACCACCAAGGAACGTTGGTTTGTTTCTTGGGTCGGTCTACGCGGCGCGGTACCGATCATTCTGGCGGTGTTCCCGATGATGGCTGGCCTGCCTAATGCTCAGCTTTACTTCAACATCGCGTTCTTCGTGGTTATGGTGTCGCTGATTGTTCAAGGCGGCAGCTTGATGAAAGTCGCGAGATTGGCTCAAGTGACGCTACCTCCAACGCCGACACCGATTTCTCGTACTGGCATTGAAATTTACCCTGCTAGTGAGTGGGAGATGTTTGTCTACAAGCTGAAAGAAGAGAAGTGGTGTGTGGGCGAACCACTAAAGCGTTTGTCTATGCCGGAAGGAACGCGAATTACTGCACTGTTTAGAAAGGATGCCTTGCTTCACCCATCAGGCAGCACCGTGTTAGAGGCGAACGATATCTTATGTGTGCTTGGTCAAGACAAAGATTTGGACAGCTTAAGTTCGTTGTTCAGTGAGGCGCCTCTAGCAGAAGAGGCGGCACGATTCTTTGGTGACTTCTTCTTGGATGTTGAGCTATCAGTTGCGGCAGTGAGTGATTGTTATGGTATTGAACTTGGCTCGGAAGAAGAGCGAGAAATGACGCTAAAACAATTGGTTGCTCAAGAGCTTGGCGCACACTCTGTATTGGGTGATAGCTTTGAGTGGCATGACATCACTTGGGTGGTTGCAGAGATAGATGATCATAAAGTCGTCAGGTTGGGTTTATGTTTACCTAAGACGACTTTAGAAGAGGATATCAGTGAAGCTTAATTGTGGACTTCTTGTAGCAAGATAACCGCTTGAGTACGATTTTTCACATCCAGTTTACGGAAGATGGCCGTCATATGTGCTTTGATGGTCGCTTCCGAAACATTCAATTCATACGCGATTTGCTTGTTAAGCAAGCCGTCAGAAAGCATCCCTAATACCTTGTATTGCTGAGGCGTCAGTGTGGAAATCTTTTCTGCAAGGTCGCTACACGCTGCATTATTGGTGATAAGCCCTTCAGGGAAGAACGGGTCGCCATTCAGCACTTGATTCAGTGCACTCACCAACTCACGCATATCACTCGACTTAGGAATAAAGCCAAACGCACCGTGGCTCTTCACCTGAGTGACCACGCTGGCATCTTCACTGGCAGAAACCACCACAATCGGTAGATCTGGGTATTCAGCGCGCAGTTGAATTAAGCCTGACATGCCATTGGCGCCCGGCATTTTCAGATCGAGCAGTAATAGATCCGGCTCGCCTTCTTTCTTTAGCAGAGTCAGTAAGGCATCGAGAGAATCGGCCTCAAGCAGGTTCGCACCACTGATCGCCATATGAACTGACTGAAACAGGGCGTTGCGAAAGAGAGGGTGGTCATCAGCAATGATGATGGTATAGGTCGAGTCCATGACGTTCATACTTTTAACAATTTAGTTAATATTTATTATCATCCTGATTGAGTATGTGGACAATATCTATGCATTAAAAGTCTGAACCATATCGACTTTTATCCCCGGAATAAGAAAGCGTTACTCTGAATAGCAAAAAAGCCGCACTGCCATCTCGTTACGGAGGGGCGGTGCGGCTTTCGATTCGGCTTATATTTTAGTGAATATTGCCGTTATAGCTGGTTGTTTTGCATGTGTTTTAAGAATACATCAGCAGGCATAAAACCGGTTACACGAGCATTTGGAACATGGTTACCCTCGCCATCCCAGAACTCAATCGTCGGTAAGCCAAGTACTTGTAATTGTTTAAGCAGTTCAATGTCTTGAGGCATGTTTCTCGTTACATCGGCTTGTAGCAGTACAAAGTCAGAAAGCTTGTTTTCCACATCAGCTTGATGGAAGGTGTACTTCTCGAACTCTTTACACGCCACACACCAATCGGCGTAGAAGTCGAGCATCACAGGCTTACCGAGTTTCTTCGCTTCGATGAGCTGGATTTCTAGCTCTTCAACCGTGTTGATGCGTGCAAATTGGATGTGCTGTTGTTCTACCGTTACGCTCTTCTCCGCAAACCAATAGTTCAATGCAGGCTGTGCCGAAGCAAACAAGCCAAGCATCGCGATGATGCCTACCGCACTCTGCTTCCAGCCGCCGAATGGCAGTGCATTCTTGCTATGGTACAGCCAACCAAAGGCGATGAAGCCAAGGCCAGACCAAAGCACGGTTGCCCACAATTCAGGAATGATGCGCTCTAGCAGGAAGATAGGTGCTGCCAGCAAGATAAAGCCGAATACGATCTTCACCTTGTCCATCCAGCTGCCCGCTTTAGGCAATAGCTTATTACCAAATACCGCAACTAAAATCAGCGGAATACCCATACCCATGGCTAATGCATACAGAGCAATCGCACCGGTAAATAGGTCGCCACTCTGAGCCACATACAGCAGCGCGCCTGACAATGGCGCCGTGGTACAAGGTGAACACACCAAGCCAGAGATAGCGCCCATTGCGAATACGCCCAAGGTATTGCCACCTTGCTGCTTATTGCTTTGATTGTTGAGCCAAGTTTGAATGCTGCTTGGCAGTTGCAGGTTATAAACGCCAAACATCGACATTGCCAACGCCACGAACAGAACACTCAGCGCGATCAGCACGTAAGGGTGCTGCATAGCGGCTTGGAACTGCATGCCTGCTGAAGCAACCACTAAACCTAATAAGGTGTAGGTTAACGCCATGCCTTGCACGTAAATAAAGGACAGCATCAGCGCGCGACCTTGGCTGAGTTTGCCACCACCTAAAACGATACCCGTTAGAATCGGATACATAGGCAGCACACACGGCGTAAAGGCTAAACCAACACCGAGTGCTAAGAATAATAGAGGGGTCCACCAACTGTCACCGAGCTTATCGGCTAAGCCTGCTTCTTTTGAAACAGGGGCATTTGGCTGTTGAGTCGTGTTACTTACAACGTCTGCTTTCGGAGATGTTGGTTGCGTAGAAACATCGGTTTCGTTGCCAGCAGAAGATGAAGCTTGTGAGTCACTACCTTGCGAATTAGCAGAACCTGTTGCTGTGAAAGGTTCAATGTCGATGATACGAGTCTCTGGTGGGTAGCAGAACCCTGCGTCCGCACAGCCTTGATACTTAACGATCAGCTGTGAGCCATCTTGGTAACTCTGCAGAGGAACTTGCACGAATAACGGCTGAGTATAAATGCTCACCTCACCGAAGAATTCATCTTGGTGCGGCTTACCATCTTCTAATTCAACATTACCGATAGCGAGATTTTGCCCGGTGAACGAGAGGCTATGTTGATAGAGGTAGTAGCCCTCTTTTACTTGCCAGTCGAGAAGGACTTTGTCGTCTTGCTGGTAGTAATTGAAAGGGAAAGCTTGGTCTACAGGGACAAAACCATTGTTATTGCCTCCGAAGCTTGGCTCGGCGTTGTCGTTCCCAAATAGCGCCCACGCAGGCTGGGTGAATAGGGAAACACAAACAAAAAGTAATGTGGCAAGTCGTCGCATACTATTTAGTCATCAAAATTGAGTTGAAGGTATCTTAACTCAATCAGACCGTAATAGTTTGCTATTAGTTTCATCGGCAAACAAATATCCCCTAAGGCGGGATAGCGATTTTATTGGGTAATCGAGTGGGGAGCTGCAATTCAACTTGAGTGACTTGCCTTTGTAAAAGAGACATTTAAGCTACACCCAAGCGTGCTTTTACTACTTGTTCGCAAGCATCAATATTCATCGTATCTTTTGGAATAATAAGCACGGTATCATTACCGCCAACGGTGCCGATAATCTCAGTATGTGGGTCGATATCGACTAATCTTGCGACTAATTGAGCACAACCTGGATGAGTTTTTACGATGACCATCGCTTGGTTATGAGTGATGAATTCGATTTGCGATGAGATGGATGCATCGACACGAACCGGTGCACTTTCAACCGTGATGCAGTAAACCTTTTTACCGCAAGCATTCTGAATTTTGACAACACCAAGCTGTGACAAAATACGAGAGACGGTCGATTGGCTGATACCGGTATAGCCAATATCGACGAGTTTCTCTCGCAGTTGATTTTGGGTCGAGAAGCTTTGTTGTTGTAGTAAGCGTTTGCACGCTGCAGTCAGTGTTTTATCTTCAGCTGAATACAAGCAACCGTGCTCAGTGATTGGGTTCATGAACAACTCCTTAAGGTCAACATGTGGTTATCGCTTGTCCATAGCGCCGAGCGTACTCCCAAAGCCGTAGAGTACGATTGTTAAATAGGGCTTACCGATGAATCCCGAAATAAAGAGGGAAGGTATGCGTGATGTATGATCGTCTACCCATTGAGTCTACCACTAAAGGATAGTTATCTTTTTGAAGGGGATCACCAAATAAAATTCTAGTTAATTGCTTTTATTTTGGAGTTTTATTCTTTTGTTAAATGGATATTTATTCCAAGTTTGGCATAAATATCCATCGGTATTAGGGTGCTTTGGAGACCGTGATAATGGCGCTAAGGGTTAGCGAATTTCACTCATGATCTCGCGAGAGAATACTTTTTCACAGTAGTGACATTTTAGCTGCACGTTTTCCTGTTTTAGCTGCACTTTAAAGCTGCTTTCGACAGGTTCACCGTGCGAAATACAGTTGCTATTCGGGCAAGAGTAGACACTGTGGATTTGCTCTGGCAGCACAAGGGTTAGCTTATTAACCACTTTATACTCTTCAATCTGATTGACCGTTGCCTGCGGAGCATAAAGAGCCAATTGGTTGGCTTGTTCCTTGGTCAGGAAGATGTTCTCAATCTTGATTAGATCTTTATGGCCAAGTGCCGATGATGGCAGGTTTAAGCCCATAGTGATGCGCTGTTCTGTCTTGTGTAGCTTAAACAGTTTAAGGATTTTGATACCAAGGTGAGCAGGGATGTGGTCAATCACGCTGCCGTTACGGATCGCTTCTACTTGTAGCTGAGTTTGTTTAACCATGACTGTTTCTCCTGCTTATAAAGTGTCGTTAAGAACTAGGGCCAATAGGGCTTCGCGAGCGTATACACCGTTTTTAGCTTGTTCGAAGTAGTAAGCGTGTGGCGTTTTATCAACGTCGGTGGTGATTTCGTCGACGCGTGGCAGCGGGTGAAGTACCTTCATGTTTTGACGAGCGTCTTTCAATGTATCGGCCGTCAGAATGTAAGCCGATTTCATGTGTGCGTATTCCGACGCATCAAAGCGCTCTTTCTGCACGCGAGTCATGTACAGAACATCCAGTTCCGGCACGACTTCTTCAATGCTGCTGTGAGTGCTGTATTGGATGCCCATCTCTTCCAATTCTTCACAGATGTAATCTGGCATCTCTAAGACTTCTGGCGCGATAAAGAAGAAACGCACGTTATTGAATTTCGATAGTGCTTGGGTCAATGAGTGCACGGTACGGCCATATTTTAGGTCGCCGACGAACGCCACATTGAGGTTATCGAGCGTGCCTTGTGTTTCGTAAATCGAGAACAGGTCCAGCAAGGTTTGCGTCGGGTGCTGGTTAGCACCGTCGCCGCCGTTTACTACCGGCACACCGTTAGAAAATTCAGACGCTAAACGTGCTGCGCCTTCTTGTGGGTGACGCATTACAAAGGCATCGACGTAGGATGAAATAACCTGCACTGAATCGGCAAGTGTTTCGCCTTTCTTCGCCAGTGAGGTGTTACCGCCATTATCAAAGCCAATGACCGTGCCACCAAGGCGCTGGACGGCGGTCTCAAATGAAAGGCGAGTTCGAGTTGAAGGCTCAAAGAAGCAGCTCGCAACGACTTTATTTTTCAGCAACTCTGGGTTTGGCTCGGCCTTGAGTCTTGCTGCTGTGTCGACGATAAGCTCCAGTTCATTACGAGTGAGCTCAGGTATGGAGATGATGTGCTTGTTAAATAACGAATGCGCCATAACGGGTCTTCCTTCTATGCATACAGTCAAATTGCGGACAAAAAAAAAGCCCCCTAAAAATAGGAGGCTTCGAAACGATCAATAGAGCAAAATAAAAATGACACCACCGCCACTCTTTGGCGTGTAGTTTGACAATCATGTGCGACAGAATTGCAGTTCATTTTTTGCTCTCTTAAGACAAATTGCGGAGGATTATACTCAGATAAAAACGGCATGCAATACTTTCTGTAAAGTATTCATTTAATGGATTTTTATGCGAAATAACCTCTACATTTTGCTTTGATTTAAGCCCTTGTTGAAACAGAAAATCTCAGGGTTTTTGGGGCGATAATGCCCTCAAGTACATGAAAAAAAATGCGGGCTTTATCCAAGGGCTAAATCCCAAGTTCGCCGCCCGCATTTCCCTGTCATTACACTTAACTTGTCAATGTCTCGCGAACAAGTGAGTGCTTAACTTCTTAGTTGTTTCGATTCTTAGCTGTTTAGGTAATTAACTGCCTAGTGTTGCAACCATTACTGCTTTGATGGTGTGCATGCGGTTTTCAGCTTCATCGAACACGATAGAGTATTCAGACTCAACTACCTCATCAGTCACTTCCACACCGTCTTTTAGCTGTGGATATTCAGCCGCAAGTTGTTTGCCTACCGTGGTATCTTCGCCATGGAAAGCTGGCAGACAGTGCATGAATTTCACATGTGGGTTACCCGTTGCTTTCAGCATTTCCATGTTCACTTGGTAAGGCATCATTAGGTTGATACGCTCAGCCCATGCTTCTTTCGCTTCGCCCATAGATACCCAAACGTCGGTGTACAGGAAGTCACAACCTTGCACGCCTTCTTGAACATCTTCAGTCAGTGTAATTTTGCCACCTGTGTGCTCTGCGATTTCACGACACTGAGCCAATAGTTCTTCTTGTGGCCAGAACTGTTTTGGAGCAACAAGGCGAATGTCCATGCCCATTTTCGCTGCGCCAACCATCAGAGAGTTACCCATGTTGTTGCGAGCATCACCTAGGTAAGCAAAGCTGATTTCATGCAGTTGTTTACCACGGCCGTATTCCGTCATGGTTAGGAAGTCAGCAAGAATTTGTGTAGGGTGGAATTCGTCAGTCAGACCATTCCATACTGGAACTCCAGCGTAAGCGCCTAGCTCTTCAACAATCTCTTGACCGAAGCCGCGGTATTCAATGCCATCGTACATACGGCCAAGAACGCGAGCGGTATCTTTCATTGATTCTTTGTGGCCAATTTGAGAGCCAGATGGGCCTAAGTAAGACACGCGAGCGCCTTGGTCGAATGCCGCTACTTCGAATGCACAGCGAGTACGAGTTGAGGTTTTCTCAAAGATAAGCGCAATGTTTTTGCCAGTTAGTGTTGGCTGTTCGTAACCGTTGTACTTCGCTTTTTTTAGCTCCATAGAAAGATCTAATAAGTGTTGAATTTCGCGTGGAGTGAAATCTAGTAGTTTTAGGAAGTTACGATTGCGTAGGTTAAAAGCCATGATGTATTCCTTCTTAGATTTAGGCGCTTTCTTGTTACAGGGAAAGAAAATTCAAGAAAGCGCGATTCAATTTTTGTGTATTAATTTCAGTTCAAACGGTGATTCAGTTTTCTCGCAAGGTTTGAAAAGCTCGCGAGTAGATTAATCTTTGGTGATGTTGGTGCCCGCCAAGCCTTGCAGGATTTGCAAACCATCTTCGAGTGCACCAATACCGACGACTTTGCCGCCTTGCTGAATGAATTCGCACGATGCTTCAATTTTTGGTCCCATAGAGCCTGCATCAAATTCGAATTTCGCCAGTTCACTTGGTGTGGTGCTGCGCAGTGCGTGTTGAGTCGGTTTGCCCCAATCAAGGTAAACAGCGTCCGCGTCGGTCAAAATAAGCAGTGCATCCGCATCCAGTTGTTTCGCTAAGAAAGCCGCTGACATGTCTTTGTCGATAACCGCTTCAACACCCACTAATTTGCCGTTCTCTTTTTTCACTGGGATGCCACCGCCGCCAGTACAAATCACTAGGTGGCCTGCATCGATAAGTTGGGTGATCGCTTCGTGCTCAACAATGCCAGTAGGGCGTGGGCTTGGCACAACGCGACGGAAGTGTTGGCCGTCTGGTTTGACGATCCAGTGGAATTTCTCCGCCAATTCACGCGCTTCCGCTTCTTCGTAGATCGGGCCAATCGGCTTCGTTGGATCGGCGAATGCAGGATCGTTTGGATCAACGGTCATTTGCGTCAACATGCACGAGATGTTGCGGTTAGGTAGATAGTTCTTGAACTCTTGCATCAGCATGTAGCCGATCATGCCTTGAGTCTCACTGCCCAATACATCTAGCGGATACGGGTTTACTTTTTTGTATTCCAAACCTTGCAGAGCCAGTAAACCAACTTGTGGGCCATTACCATGTACTAGAACCACGTTGTACACTTTCGCGATTTCAGAGATGGTTTTAACCGCTGTTTCAATATTACGGCGTTGAACATCGGCTTCTAACGGCTCACCGCGACGAAGTAAGGCATTACCGCCGAGTGCAACAACAACAGTTTGCTTAGTCATAATTGTGTTCTCTCATTTTGGCCAAGCTGAGATTATTTAAGATCATTCAACTTGGCCGTTTTCGTCTTAGTGATTAGATACCATCACGCTCAATTGGGCAGCTCATGCAGCGTGCGCCACCGCGACCGCGGCCAAGTTCATCTCCAGGGATAGGAAGAACTGTGATGCCTGCTTTATCGTATTTTTCATTGGTGTAGGTGTTGCCTTCGTAGCCAATCACAACGCCAGGTTTAACCGTTAGAACGTTGTTTGCATCGTTCCACTGCTCACGTTCTGCATGGAAGTTGTCACCACCGGTCGTGATTAGGTTTAGCTTGTCTACGCCCAGTGCTTTTTCGATAGCTGTTACGAAGTAGCCTTCTTCTTTCACTTTCACTGCGCCAGACTCATCACCAGTTAGGTTCCAGCACTGTACGTCTTTACTCACCACTTCAGGGTAAACAGAGAACGTATCTTCGTTCATGTGCGTCATAACGGTGTCTAAGTGCATGCAAGAGCGGTGTTTTGGTAGCTGCATTGCGATAACTTGTTTCGCTTGACCGTGTTTGAATAGGCTAGATGCTAAGTGCTCAACACCTTGTGCTGTTGTACGCTCAGACATACCGATAAGAACCGTACCGCGACCGATTACAAGAACGTCACCGCCTTCAATGGTTGAGTTGTCGTAGCTGATGTTTTCTTCATCGCCGAAGTACTTAATGAAGTCTTGGCCAGCAAATGTTGGGTGCCAGCGGTAAATAGCGCGAACGTGGTTGGTTTCACGTTGACGAGCAGGTTTCGCCATCGGGTTGATGGATACGCCACCGTATACCCAGCAAGATGTGTCACGAGTAAATAGGTGGTTTGGTAGCGGTTCGATAATGAAGTCGGTTGGTGCGTGCATGCCTTGCATCATTGAAGATGATTTCATTGGCATCTCAGCGTAAGACAGACCACCCGTTAGGATTTTTGCTAGTTCTAGGTTTGGTAAGTCGCCCAAGTAGCAGCGCACATCGTTAGCAAAGGTTTTGCCTAAGCGGTAATCAGAAACTTGATGATTCAAAAGCCAATCTTTCGCTTCTGGCACTGCTAGCGTGTCTGCTAGTAGGTCAGTAAGAAGAAGAACTTCAACACCTTGATCACGCAGCGTTTGAGTAAATGCGTCATGCTCTTTACCAGCACGTTCAACAGCCAGTACGTCATCAAATAGTAAATCGTGACAGTTAGAGGGTGTTAGGTGAGTCAGTGCGCGTCTTGGACGGTGAACTAGAACGCGGCGTAATTGACCTATTTCAGAACCTACATAGAACTTACTCATGATCGTCTCTCTCTTATATATTTGAATTACTTTTATCGCTAAGAGTAATTATTTATTTTCAGTTGAGAAGAATGAATTATTTATTCATATCTCTTGTCTGGAATTAATATTACGCCTGCTAGTCAGGTATTCTTAGAGATCTATCACAAATCGTTTTTTATCCCGCAGCCCTTTAAAATTAAGGGTTTTAACAAACTTTATGCACTTTCAGTTATGAATAATACATTCTAAATAGTTAGCAGTTAGGGAACTTTATGCACGCTTTTTTGACGAAACTTACTAGAATCTAATTTACGAGGGATTATATGCAGAATAGTTTTATTGATAAGAGTGTACTTAGCTTGGAAGTATGCAGTGTTTTTATTTAGATATTTAATTTTGGATGTGGAATTAATTGTTTATTAACAAAGTAAATGCGAATAAAGCTGTTGCGATCACATTTTAAAATCGGCTGTTTAAGTGTGTTTTTTGATAGAAAAGGGCATTAATCCTCGTCTGTTTATTAGGCTGTTAATTACTTTAAATATAATTAACGCTAATAAGTGACTAACTATTTGTTTAAACATCATGGTTGAAAATAGAGTGTTATTTCATCAAGAAAATTAGATGTTTAAAAGTAGGATTGATTCTTCTATTGCGAGTGCTTTGAGTTTAGTTGAGCTTGGCTACGAACAGAAGAACCTTGAATATCGCGTGTATGGCTTTGAGGATCTGTTTCAGTGGCAGAGGGTTACATTGAGAGGGAACAATAAAAAAGCCGCTGTGAGAAGCGGCTTTGGATGAGAAAGGAGTGAAGTGCTGTTAGTTAGATCAGCGCACCAATACTCAGTACAACAATGCAGAACACCATCAATATACCGACTAGTGGCATCACCCATTTAACCCAGCGCACGTAAGGGACACGAGCAATCGCCAAACCACCCATCACCACCGCGGAGGTTGGGGTGATTAGGTTCACCAAGCCAGATGCAGATTGGTACGCAGTGATAACCAAGTCACGACCTACGCCAGCAAAGTCGGCCAGTGGTGCCATGATTGGCATGGTCAGTACCGCTAAGCCAGAGGTCGATGGCACTAAGAACGACAGTAGAATCTCTAAGAAGAACATCACGTTAATGAAGATAACCGAAGAAAGCCCCGTTACCATCTGTTCTGCTGAGAAGAGAATGGTATCGGTGATCATACCGCGGTCCATCACCACTACGATACCACGTGCAATACCTATGATGAGCGCAACGCCAAGTAGGTCGCGGGCACCATCAATGAAGCTGGTGGTAAACTCTTCTTCGCTCATGCGAGCCACAATACCAACGATGATGGTTGCTGCTAAGAACATCGCTGAGATCTCAGCCATCCACCATCCAGCAACGGATACACCATAAATCATTACAGCGAACGAGCCACCAAAAATGGTCAGAATCAGTTTGCGAGTCGCGGTGAATTCAAGTTTTTCGCCGCTCGCATTACCTAAGAAGTGCGCTTTGTTCTCTTCGTATTTGTCGTAGACAATTGATGTTGTTGGATCGGCTTGAACCATTCTTGCGTAACGCATTACGTAGGCAACACAAATACCCCAACCAATAATCAACATCGCAATGCGCAACACGATACCGTCTGTAAATGGAATACCAGAGGCGTTGGCAGCGATCACGGTTGCGAATGGGTTAATCGTTGAACCCAGCACCCCAATACCTGCACCAAGCAGTACGGTCGCAGCGGCAACAAGAGGGTCAAAGCGAGCTGCCATCATTACCGGCACTAGCAATGTATAGAAGGGCAGTGATTCTTCCGCCATGCCGTAGACGGTACCACCTGCGGCAAATAGCGCCATCAGTATTGGTATCATCAACTCTTCTCGCCCTTCTAAGCGGGCGGTGACGCGCTCGATACCGGCATCAATGGCACCCGTTTTGGTTACTAGCCCTAAGAAGCCACCAATGATTAAGATGAACAGCGAAACGTCGATAGCCGCCGCTTCATAGCTATTGTGGTCATAGAAGCCGTCAATAGGCGCGAGCAGTACATCAATCACGCCTTGAGGGTTACCTTCTACCGCTTGATAGGTTCCGGTTACGGGTACTTCTCGGCCTAGCTCTTCATTCATTGCACGGTCGTATTGGCCTGCTGGAACAATCCAGGTAAGCAGTGCGACGAACGCAATCAGAATAAATAGAATGGTGTAGGCAGAAGGGAATTTAAAGTTGGCAAAGAAGCCGCCCTTTTTTTTCTCGCTTGGTATCGTTTGAGTTGTCATGGCTATCTCCTTACATCATCTTAAATAGAAGTGATGTGAATTAGCGACTAATGATTTATAGATTGTAAATACACGGACACTTATAAAGCACTCAACGATATAAAGTTGCTGACTTTAAATTAAGGTTGTTTTTATATTTACTAATCCAAATGAAGTTAGATTTAATTTAGCTGCGGTTATTTTATTCCTTACTCCGGTATTTAAGTTTGGTGCTGTTCACAAAAATAATGGCTAATAAAAGGGCTAAAAAATGGCAGAAAATCGTCAAGGTTTTTTGGTTAGTTAGCTTGGATTAATATTCGTTGTGGATTAACTGGAAGTGGAAGGAGATTGATTTGGTAGGTGTTGTTTATGATTAGGCAGAATAATCTTGGAATTTTATTCAAACTTTATTTTTTAGGCGGTTTTTAAAGTTTATAATGGTTATTTGATGCGTATCAAATAACACATTGAGCAGAAAACAAAAAAGGAAGCCGAAGCTTCCTTTTAAATGTTCAATCACCAGCGAATGTTAGATAAACAGACCGCCGAATGCGAAGCCGAGTGCTACCGCAGTACTGATTGTTACCACTCCTGGAATGAAGAATGGGTGGTTGAATACGTAGTTACCGATACGCGTTGAGCCTGTGTCATCCATCTCAACCGCTGCTAGTAGCGTAGGGTAAGTTGGAAGTACGAACAGCGCACTTACCGCAGCAAAAGAAGCAACGGCTGTTAGTGGTGCTACGCCAATCGCTAGTGCTGCAGGCATCAGTGCAACTGTTGTTGCGCCTTGAGAGTAAAGCAGCATAGAAGCGAAGAACAGAACAAGAGCCAGCATCCATGGGTAGTCAGCCAGTAGAGCGCCTGCTACGTCTTTGATTTCACCAACGTGTGCGTTTACAAACGTTGAACCTAACCAAGCCACACCAAGTACACATACACATGCCGTCATACCAGAACGGAACGTTGGTGCTGAAGAAATCTTCGCTGCATCAATCTTAGTGAACATCACGATAGCCGCTGCTGCTGCCAGCATTACAGACATGATCGCTTCGTTACGACCTAGCGCCGGGTTTTCAATTAGGCCAACAGAGCTAGAGATAGCCGCTGCGTAACAAACCACGAAACCAATTGCAGCTAGGAAGATGTACGTTGCTTTCTTCGCTGTAGGTAGAATTTCGCGTTTCTCTTCTGTTGCTAGCTTGATTAGACCTTTCTCTAGACGTTCTTGATAAACAGGATCGTCTTTCAATTCGCTACCCATGTAGTTAGCAACAACCGCACCAACCATACAAGCGATGAAGGTTGTTGGGATACAAACCATCAATAGCGTTAGGTAATCAACACCAAATGGTGCCAACATTGCTGCGAAAGCCACAACTGCAGCCGAGATTGGCGAAGCTGTGATAGCAATTTGAGAAGCGACAACTGCGATAGACAGTGGACGAGAAGGACGAACACCTTGGCCTTTCGCTACTTCTGCAATAACAGGAAGCGTAGAGAATGCTGTGTGACCAGTACCCGCCATTAATGTCATTACAAAGGTCACAATCGGCGCGTAAAAGGTGATGCGTTCAGGGTGTTTACGCAAAAAGTTTTCGGCAATTTGTACCAACCAGTCCATACCGCCAGCAACTTGCATTGCAGCAATTGCGGTGATAACTGACATGATGATCAAGATTACGTCGATCGGGATGAAAGATTGGCTTGTTGGAACGCCAAGAATAAGTGAAAGGGCAATAACACCAGCACCACCGGCAAAACCAATACCGATACCGCCAATTCTGGCCCCCAAAAAGATAAAGAGCAGGACGACAAACAGTTCTACTGCAATCATAAGTAACACCTCATTTAGATTTTATTATGTGAACATTCGCCGCTGGAATGTTCACATAATAGTTCTATGGTTTAGATTCAATTTGGCAAAAGCGCAACCAACGGAAATCCACAAAATAATCATGGTTAACCGTATTGGAGCCTAAAAAAGGGCTCCGTTTGGAACCCTTTCTCGCTAACTTTATTCGTAGCGCTTCGCTTTATACTGAGGATGCATCAAATTTTCAACAGAGAAAATGTCATCAAGTTCTTCTTCGGTCAATAAACCGCGTTCTAGAACTACATCACGAACACTCTTACCTGTTTCTGCACAGATCTTACCAACAATGTCACCTTCGTGGTGGCCAATGTATGGGTTTAGGTAAGTGACGATACCGATAGAGTTAAATACGTGCGCTTCACATACTTCTTTGTTTACCGTAATGCCGTCTACACACTTGTCGCGCAGGTTCACACAAGCGTTTGTCAGAATGTCTAGAGACTCAAACATGCTTTGTGCAATAACAGGTTCCATTACGTTCAGTTGAAGTTGACCACCTTCCGCAGCGAAAGAAACCGTGTTGTCGTTACCTAGAACTTTGAAGCAAACTTGGTTTACTACTTCAGGTACAACTGGGTTTACTTTAGCAGGCATGATTGAAGAACCTGCTTGCAGTTCAGGTAGGTTTAGCTCGTTCAAACCAGTACGTGGACCTGAAGAAAGTAGACGCAAGTCGTTACAGATCTTAGATAGCTTAACTGCTAGACGTTTAAGTGCGCCGTGCGTCATTACGTATGCGCCACAGTCAGACGTTGCTTCGATTAAATCTTCAGCCGCTACACACTCTAGGCCTGTTACTTCTGCTAGGTGTTTCACTGCTAGGCCTTGGTAACCCGGTGCTGCGTTCAGACCTGTACCGATAGCCGTTGCGCCTAGGTTTACTTCAAGCAGTAGTTTTGAAGTGTATTCTAGGTTTTTGATTTCTTCATTGATGGTTACAGCCCAAGCGTGGAACTCTTGGCCAACCGTCATTGGAACTGCGTCTTGAAGCTGAGTACGACCCATCTTCAAAATCGTGTTGAATTCTTGGCTCTTAAGCTCGAATGCACCTTTTAGGTATTCGATCGCATCAATCAGTTTACGAACGCTGTTGTAAACAGAGATACGGAAGCCAGTTGGGTAAGCACAGTTTGTAGATTGGCTGCGGTTTACATGGTCGTTCGGGTTGATGAACTCGTATTGGCCTTTTTCTTTGCCCATAAGTTCAAGAGCCACGTTCGCAACAACTTCGTTTGCGTTCATGTTTACAGAAGTACCAGCACCACCTTGGAAAACGTCCGATGGGAACTGATCCATGCACTTACCCGTGTCTAGAATTAGGTCACAAGCTTGGATGATGTATTTAGCCACTTCGCTTGGAATTACACCTAACTCTTTGTTTGCTAAAGCCGCCGCTTTCTTAGTCATCACCATACCGCGAACGAATTCAGGTACATCTGAGATCGTTACATTTGAGATGTTGAAGTTTTCAACTGCGCGTAGAGTGTGGATGCCGTAGTAAGCATCAGCCGGAACATGACGTTGACCTAATAGATCTTCTTCGAGACGAGTAGCTTGAGGAGCTTCAACTTGAGCTTCTGATTGAGTAGCCATAACAGGATCCTTAGAGAATTATTCTGATTATATAGTTAGTTATTAGCCTATTCTGTGTGCAAATACTCCGTTCGCTAGAATATTGGGCTGATAAATCCGTCCTGACTTATGTGGCACATGATACTGTACTTAGCGCATAAAAATATTAAGTGGATCACCTTTTTCGGTTTTGTTTCGTCAATATTTTGCAAAGTTATTCTTGGTCAATAAACACGCTTATTTACAGGATAAATTTGAGATTGTTAGGGCTTTCAGCGTAAACTGCAAGTAACAAAGGAGGGCGTGTGTTTCCTATCTTATTATTACTATTTATCTTCGTACCCATCATTGAGATTGGGCTATTTATTCAAGTTGGTGGCTTCTTAGGATTGTGGCCAACTATTGCGTTGGTTCTGATCACTGCATTTGTGGGTGCATCGCTGGTTCGTAGCCAAGGCATTCAGACACTTATGTCTGTGCAAGGTCGTTTGCAACAAGGCGAAATGCCAGCACAACAGATTCTTGAAGGCGTGATGCTTGCAGTTGCCGGTGTATTGCTGCTGACTCCGGGCTTTATGACGGACGCACTCGGTATGTTGGTATTACTGCCAGCACCAAGAGCGATGATTGCCAAGAAAATGATGGAAAAAATGGTGGTGACTAATATGTCTGGCGGTTTCCATGCGGGTGGGCAAGCTGGTTTTGGCCAGAGCCCATTTGGACAAGACCCATTCAATCGCGATCCATCTGACCAATCAAAAGACGGCAACACCTTTGAAGGTGAGTTTGAGAAGAAAGACGACGACAACGATCGTAACCGCTTAAACTAATTAATTTTTTCTCTCTTTATATAGAGGGAAAACAAAAAAGGCTCTTACCTTTATCCTTCGCAAGAAAGTGATAATGGTAAGAGCCTTTTTTATTGTCTGTCGCTAGCTGTTACTTACTGTTTACTATCGATAACAGATAACAGATAACAGATAACAGATAAAAGATAAAAGATAAGCTTGAGTGTTCGGTTATACCGCGCTTTCAAAACCCATTTGTCGCCATGCTTCAAAAGCAATGATTGCCACTGCGTTAGACAGGTTCAGGCTGCGCGCGTCTGGCATCATTGGAATACGAATGCGTTGTTCCATTGGCATGCTTTCAATGAACTCAGCAGGCAGGCCGCGAGTCTCAGGGCCAAACATCAGCACATCGCCTTGTTGGAATTTCGCATCAACGTGGTGGCCTGTCGTTTTTGTGGTGCAAGCAAAGATGCGGAAATCACCCTCACGTTCATTCTCTAGATACTCAAGGAAAGCTTCTAGGTTCTTGTGACGCTTAACTCGCGCAAGGTCGTGGTAATCCAAGCCAGCACGACGAACCTTCTTCTCTTCAAAATCAAAGCCAAGCGGTTCAATCAGGTGCAGATTTGCGCCGCAGTTAGCACATAGGCGGATGATGTTACCCGTATTGGGTGCAATTTCTGGTTCGTATAGAGCGATATCAAACATGTTGGTTCACAAGAGTAATCAAAGATAGCCCGAGTATACGGTGGCAAGCTGAGTGAGTACAGTTCGCCACCGTCACCATTCGCTTACGCTTGGTTCGTTAGTGCTTGCGCGTAGTTTTCAGATACGGCATTCCAATTCACCACATTCCACCATGCATTGATGTAATCAGGACGACGGTTTTGGTAGCTGATGTAGTAGGCGTGTTCCCAAACATCGAGCGCGAGAATCGGTTCGCCATCACTCGCCACGGTATCCATCCACGGATTATCTTGGTTCGAGGTTGAGATGATCTTCAGTTGCCCTTGCTCTACCACTAGCCAAGCAAAGCCGGAGCCAAAGGTATTGATCGCCGCTTGGGCGAACTGATCTTGGAATATCTCGAAATCACCGAAGGTACTCTTGATAGCCTCACCAAGCTCGCCCGTAGGTTCACCACCACCGTCTTGCGACATGCAATTCCAATACAAGATGTGATTGTAGTAGCCGCCGCCATTGTTACGCACGGCAGGGCTGTGCTGAGATATGTTGGCAAAGATCTCGGTCAGAGATTGCTGTTCTAGCTCGCTGCCAGACACTGCCGCAACAAACTTATCGTAGTAGGTTCTATGGTGCTTGCTGTAATGCACTTCCATTGTCTTAGCGTCAATGTAAGGCTCTAGGGCATCGTAAGCGTAGGGTAAAGCAGGGAAAGTGTGCGACATGGTAAATCCTCCTTAATTAGAGGATTTACCATAATGATAATAACAATCATTATCAACTGTGATCTTTGTGGGGGTATTACACCGGTAAGATAGGCAGCGTGATTTCGAGTTGTAATCCACCGAGCTGGCTGCGGGTTGCGGTGATGGTTCCGCTGTGTTGGCGAATCGCACTTTCAGTAATGGTTAATCCAAGCCCTGTGCCGCCAGAGTTTCTGTCACGCGCTGTTGAGACACGGTAGAAAGGTCTGAAGATAGAATCGAGTTCATCCTCTGGAACACCATCACCATTATCATTGACGCAAATTGTTAGCTGATCTTGAACCACATGGAACTGTACATCCACTTGGTCTTTACCGTAGTAGATGGCATTGCGTGTAATGTTGTCTAGCGCACTCATCAGCAGTTTAGGGTTCCCCGAAATAGAGCGTTCTGGGATCTCCGAGAACGTCAGTTGTTTGCCCATCTGTTCGGCTTCAAACTCTGCGTCTTTTAAGATCTCTTCCCATAGGCTCGAGATAGGCTGAACCTCACGAGTAATATGGCTGTCGACCTGCATACGAGATAGCGTTAGCAGCTCACTGATCATCTGTTCCAAACGCTGTGCTTCGGTATCAATGCGTTCTAACTCTTGGCTCTCGCCTTGTTTACGAATCGCCAGTGCATTGGCCATGCGAAGACGTGTCAGTGGCGAGCGGAGCTCGTGTGAGATATCAGAGAGCAGGCGTTGTTGCCCCGAAATCATCTGGTTTACCGCTTCTACCATCTGGTTAAAGCTTTCACCAGCTTGTCTGAACTCTGAAGTACCTTTTTCGAGTGTTGGATCGACCTCGAATTGACCTTTCGCCACGCGTTGTGCCGCGCGTTCTAGCCTGCGAGCGGGTTGACTCAGTGCCCAAGCTAGCCAAAGCAATAGCGGGGTACTCGCTAGCATAACCGCAAGCAGTAACTGCAGAGGTCTATCAAACAGGCGTAACAAGAACGGAGGTGGTTGAGTCCACTTTATTCCGGCGTACATCAACAACTCTTCACCCGCGAGTTTGATGGGTACTGGACCTGCCACCATGTAGTGTCCGTACAGTTTTTGTTTCGGCACTTCAGGGTTATCTATCGAGGTAACAAAGTTACGAATCGCCTTTAGCTTATAGTCTGAATGCCTTTTCGAGGTAAGGACTGCGCCCTCAAGATCGGTCAGGTAGATGCGAGCTCTAGAATCCTTGCGGCTGCGTGGCGCCTCCAGTTGGAAGACAATCTTGCCCAGATTTGGTTCTTTGGCGTAGCGTTTCTCTGTGATTTTAGCGATACGCTCGAGTTTATCGAGGTGATCTGCAGGCACATCGCGCGCGACTCGAGGGTCTAAATGGGGAAGTGACAGCACCGACAAAAGCACCAGTAACATGGTGAACCAAAAGATAGCAAAGATACGTCCATATAAGCTGGTGATTTTAGGTATACGCATTAATCTTCCTCTACCAATAAGTAGCCACGGCCTCGTAAGGTTTTGATGCGTGATTTACCGTCAGTGCGCTCAGGAATTTTCTTACGCAGGTTGGAGATGTGCATGTCTATCGCACGGTCAAACGCTGCGAGCCTTTTACCTAATACATCTAGGCTCAATGCTTCTTTGGTGATCACTTGCCCTGGGTTTTGGATAAGGTGACTCAGTAGAGCGAACTCGGTGGTGGTGAGATCGATGAGCTCACCATTGCAGTAGGCTTCTTGTTTACCCGGGAAAACTTCGATGTCTTGATATTGAACTCTATCACTGGCCGCTTTAGGCGCGGTGGCGGTTTGAGTTCGACGCAAGATAGCTCTAATACGCGCTAACAATTCTCGGTCACTGAAAGGTTTAGGCAGGTAATCGTCCGCGCCAAGCTCAAGACCAATCACACGGTCGATCTCTTCGCCTTTTGCGGTCAGCATCAGCACTGGTGTTTCCCAATTTTCTCTCAGTTTCTTTAGTGTTTCCATGCCATTAAGACGCGGCATCATCACATCCAAAAGAATCAGGTCAATCTCATCATTGATAGCTTCCAGCCCTGCATAGCCATCATTGGCTTCGGAAACAGTGAAGCCCTCAAAGCTCAGAATGTCTTTGAGTAAGCTGGTTAACTCGGTGTCGTCATCAATAAGAAGAATGTTCGCCATTGGGAAGCCTTAATCATTTAGTTAGGTTAATAATACTGCTAATTATTCGTCAACTTTCACTCTTTACGATTCTTTACGCTTTCTAAACGTCACTTTACGAGGGAAAGACTAATCTATATTCAAGCGCTGAGAAACAGACGCAACACATGACTTATTATACCGAATTGAGGCAACAATTATGAAAATGACTAAGAAACTTGTACTAGCAGCTGCGGCACTTCCACTTATTTTTGGTACAGCAAGCGCGTATGCTTACGGTGGTGGTGATAAAGGTGACCACAAAGGTATGCACGACAAGTGTGGCGGTTTCGATAAAAAAGTAATGCGCCAACTAGACCTAACCGACGCTCAAAAAGAACAGTTAAAAGAGATGCGTGAAGCAGACCGTGCTGAGATGAAAGCAAAGCGCGGTGCAAACAAAACGGCAAAAATGGCGCAAATGAAAGCGCATCACGAAAAGGTTCAAGCATTGGTACTTGCTGACAACTTTGACGAAGCAGCAGCAAACGACCTAGCAAGCCAAATGGTTGAGAAGCAAACTGAGCGTCGCGTAGCAATGCTTAAGAAACAACACCAAATGATGAGCGTACTAACGGCTGAGCAAAAGACTCAATTGAAAGAAATCCAGCAAGAGCGCATGACTAAGTGTGCGGACAAAATGGAAAAACGCATGAACAAAGACAAGTAATTCATGGCTTGAGAAAGCCGGATTGAATGACAGTGTTGAGAAAGAAGCGGCCGAGTGCCGCTTTTTTTGATCCCTAGAAATGAATGTTTTACATCCGAGCTGTCATATTCAATTGATTGTTTGCAGGTTATACTTTGTGCTATCAGTCACTTTATAGCCAAATTATGAAACAAGAATACGCACGTTTAGTTACGCTCGCCGCTTGGGCAGCCACAACCATCGCCACTATCTTATTGATAGTGAAAGTCGCAGCGTGGTGGGTGACAGGTTCTGTGAGTCTGTTGGCTTCCGTAGTGGATTCAATGTTGGATATCGCGGCCTCTGTCGTCAATCTTATCGTGGTTCGCTACTCTCTCCAGCCTGCCGACAAAGAACATACCTTTGGTCATGGTAAGGCTGAATCGCTTGCCGCATTAGCGCAGGCGATGTTTATTTCAGGCTCTGCATGTTTCCTTATTCTCAATGGTATTGAGCGCTTCTTCCGACCTCATGAACTGAATTCTCCAGAGATTGGTATCTATGTCAGCTTATTTGCGATGGTGATGACCTTCGGTTTGGTTCGATTCCAAAAGCATGTGGTCAACAAAACAGGCAGCCAAGCTATTGCGGCCGACTCTCTGCACTATCAATCAGACCTTTATATGAACGCTGCGATCATGCTGGCACTGGCATTGAGCTGGTTTGGGATTGGTCAGGCGGACTCA
This sequence comes from Vibrio sp. 10N.222.55.C6, assembly GCF_041473395.1. NCBI lineage: Bacteria > Pseudomonadati > Pseudomonadota > Gammaproteobacteria > Vibrionales > Vibrionaceae > Vibrio > Vibrio sp. 10N.222.55.C6. Next base: position 81,848 of record NZ_JBFRSD010000048.1, on the reverse strand, counting down.
GTATTCGCGGTCGGTATCGGTATCTACATTCTGTACAGCGCTTATCAAATGGCGATGGAAGCGGTTCAGTCTCTGCTTGATCATAAGCTGCCAGATGATGAGCTGAAACAGATTAAAGAGACATCATTGAGCGTGGAAGGCGTGTTGGGTGTGCATCAATTACGAACGCGTCGCTCGGGGCCAATACGCTTCATCCAACTGCATCTAGAATTGGAAGATAATATCCCACTTATTGAAGCGCATCGCATTTCTGACGAAGTAGAGGCTAAGCTTATCTCCGTGTTCCCTGATGCTGATGTATTAATTCACCAAGACCCGTATTCGGTCGTATTTGGACCAGAGAAGCAGCAGAAATTCCACTCGTGGTAATGCGTGCTAAAAATCAGCGGGCAAATGGTAAGTGAGTGGCTTTTGAACTAAAGTGAGTAAAAATTATTAACTGTTAGGTGATTCAAAAACCACCTTAGTAACAATTAATGTTGATTCTGATGTGAATCAACAAAGTTATTGAGTAAAACTGTAATACTCTTACAGAAGTAGAAATGTTACATAATTTTACGCGATTTGAGTGCTATTCCTGTTGAGGAAATGTAACATAACGCACAAATATAGATTTAAAATCTTGTTGATATACAATCAGCAAGAACAAGAATTGAATAATAGATTCCCAAAAATCGAGGGTGAGCATGATTAAGAAGATCGGTGTTTTGACCAGTGGTGGTGACGCTCCAGGTATGAACGCAGCAGTTCGCGGCGTTGTTCGTACTGCGTTATCAGTTGGCATTGAAGTTTACGGTATTTACGATGGCTACCAAGGCCTTGTTGAAGACCGTATCGAAAAGCTTGACCGTTCAAGCGTATCTGACGTGATCAACCGTGGTGGTACTTTCTTAGGTTCTGCACGTTTCCCTGAATTTAAAGACGTTGCTGTTCGTGAGAAAGGCATTGAGAACCTTAAGAAGCACGGTATCGAAGCACTTGTTGTTATCGGTGGTGACGGTTCTTACATGGGTGCTAAGAAGCTGACTGAAATGGGTTATCCATGTATCGGTCTTCCAGGCACAATCGATAACGATATCGCGGGTACTGACTACACAATCGGTTACCTAACAGCGCTTAACACTGTTATTGATTCAATTGACCGTCTACGTGACACGTCTTCTTCTCACCAACGTATTTCTATTGTTGAAATCATGGGCCGTCACTGTGGTGATCTTACGCTTATGTCAGCAATCGCGGGTGGTTGTGAGTACATCATTACTCCAGAGACTGGCCTAGATAAAGAACAGCTTATCAGCAACATCCAAGATGGTATTGCGAAAGGTAAGAAGCACGCAATCATCGCTCTAACTGAGCTAATGATGGATGCTAACGAACTGGCTAAAGAGATTGAATCTTCAACAGGTCGTGAAACTCGTGCAACGGTTCTTGGTCACATCCAACGTGGTGGTCGTCCTACTGCATTTGACCGTGTATTGGCTTCTCGCATGGGTAACTACGCTGTTCACCTTCTTCAAGAAGGTCACGGTGGTCGTTGTGTGGGTATCGAGAAAGAAGAACTTGTTCACCACGACATCATCGATTGTATCGAGAACATGCAGAATCCAGACCGTTCTGAGCTGTTCCGCGTTGCAGAAGAGTTGTTCTAAGCCACGCTTAGCGTTCGCTTAAAGAATTTAAAAACCGCTGATTATTCAGCGGTTTTTTTGTGCCCGCCGTTTGGGTTTCAGAAACGACAGGTAATAAAAAAGGCCAACCTAAGTTGACCTTTCATCTAATCTAAACGGTGAGGTTTAAATTAAGCTTTTGCTTCAGCTGCTGCTTTAGCGATAGCTGCGAAGCTTTTCGCGTCTAGAGCTGCGCCGCCAACTAGAGCACCGTCGATGTCTGGTTGTGCGAAGTAAGCTGCTGCGTTTTCTGGCTTAACAGAACCGCCGTATTGGATAACAACTTTCTTAGCAACTTCTTCAGATTTCTCTGCGATGTGTGCACGGATTTGAGCGTGGATGCGTTGTGCATCTTCAGCTGTAGCTGCTTTACCAGTACCGATAGCCCAGATTGGTTCGTAAGCGATGATAGCGCCTTCAAGAGCTTCAACACCTTGAGTGTTGATAACAGCGTCAAGTTGACGAGCACATACTGCAACAGTTTCGCCTGCTTCGTTTTGTGCTTCAGATTCACCGATACAAAGAACTGGAGTTAGGCCGTTCTCTTTTAGGAATGCGAATTTCTTAGCTACGAACTCATCTGATTCGTTGTGGTATTCACGACGCTCAGAGTGACCGATGATGATGTGAGATGCGCCGAACTCTTTAAGCATTGCTGGAGACATGTCGCCAGTGAATGCACCGCTGTTGTTTAGGTCAGAGTTTTGAGCACCTAGGATGATCGCGCTGCCCGCTTCAGTAAGCGTACGCTCTGCTAGATCAACGAAAAGTGCTGGTGGAGCAACTGCTACGTCTACGCCTGTTACGCCTTCAAGTTCAGCGTTAAGACCGTTTAGTAGATCAACAACCATTTCTTTGCTGCCGTTTAGTTTCCAGTTACCCATAACTACAGGATGACGCATAGGAATATCTCCAAAGTATTTAAATAAATCGAATGTAAAAAAGTAAACTTTATTACGAAATAATATAACAGATTAATATCAACAGATCATGACTGTGGTCATGACTTTCTTGGATCTTACTCAATGGTCAGAGTAGATTTTGAGCATATATCAGTGATCCGGCAGACAGAATAATAGCTAACTTCTCGGATTTTTCATCGTTAGTTGTTATTAAGGGACAAACGATTGCGTTAACAACAGGAAGTAACAATGCCGAATCTAGTTCTAGAGTACTCCAATTCAGTGGATGAGCGAGTAAATATCCAAGGCTTACTGGAAGATCTCCACCAAGTCGCTCTCACATGTGGCTTGTTTGATGTGCCATCAGTGAAATCTCGTTCACTGCGTTGCCATAATTGGTTGGTCGGTGATGAGGAAGATAGTGTAGACTTTATTCATATCAGCTTTGAGTTACTTTCGGGACGAACGGAAGAGCAAAAGCGAGAATTGTCACGATCGTTAATGCAGATCCTGCAAGAACAAGCGAGTCATGTAAGAAGCTTAACGGTGAATATTCGTGATATGGATAAAAGTTGCTTTCAAAAAGTAATAAACTAACCATTGCTGCTGACTTTTAGCGGCGTATAAATTTGAGTATTTAAGATGTCGATGAAAGAATTACTGCTCTCTTTCAAGGGGAGAATTGGTCGTAAGACTTACTGGATTTGGAATGTTTTCTACTACATAGCGATTATCGGTTTTGCTTCAGGTATCTCTGTGTTGTTCCCTGCTTACTCTTATATCCTGCTACCAATCATCCTATTGATGCTTGTGATCCCAGACCTTGCGGTAACCGCTAAGCGCTGGCACGACCGCAATAAGTCTAATTACTGGCTACTATTGAATGTGCCATTAGTATTGGGTCGTTTAGCTTCGCCAATGGTTGCAACGACGACAGAGCCGGTATCGCCAATTCATATGGCGGCAACCGTCGCGGCATTAGTGTGTGGTTTCTGGATTCTGATTGAGTGTGGTTTGTTGAAAGGTACAGAAGGCCGTAATGACTACGGCGAAGACCCATGTAAATATTGAACAGCGAACCAATAAGAAGGGGGCATTACGCTCCCTTTTTCTTTTTAGTGCTTTGCTAATTTCAGTACATTTTAGGTTCGGTATTCGGCTTAAAAGGCACGACATTTTCAGGCAGAGATTCTTCAAAGCCGCAGCGCCCTTCGAGTGCATCTTGGAACTTACAGACCTGACAGCGCAGCTCTTGCATGAGTACGACATTGGCGTGGTGTGGGTTTTTACAACGGCTAACCACTAAGTCGATGTGACTTTGCTGCGCACGAAGTCGGTCTTGCATTACGTCTGAAGCCGAACAAATCATCTGTTCGCACATCTCGTGTTTGAATTGATTGAATGCTTTCGGGTCGCTTTTCGCGAGTTGGACAAGTTCATCAAAGGGTGGCAGTTTTTGAGCGGGTTGTGGATGCGCCATCATTCCTTCCTTAGCATTAAGCGTGTTTCATATGCTCTAAGCTTAAGAAAGAAATCTGTACAAATTTTAATCTATTTGTATTTTCTCAATATTGAGACGGTATTAGCCGATTACCTTTGCAATCAAAGGGCGGGTGTTAAGGTGTAAGTGCAGCGTCGTTCGCCAGCAATGATGTGCTCTGTACGGCTCACGTGACACTCATCTTTTAGTAACTCAGTAAACACGTTGAGCTCAGATTGGCACAGGCTAGGGCAGCGAGTTGCAGCCTTACAGATAGGGCAGTGGTTCTCAATCAAGATGTAGTGATCATCATGTTCTTGAAGCTCAGCCATGTAGCCTTCGTCTTCACGAAGCTGGGTGAGTTTTTTAAGCTTGCTGATGAGTGAATCACAGCCAGACAGCGCAGTTTGATACTGCTTAAGAGTGTGTTGTTCACGCTCGGCAGCAACCTTAGCCAGCCCTTCTTTACCAAATAGATTCTCGACAGCATCAATCACTTGAATGGTGAGTTCACCATGTCGGTCTGAAAATTGGTTATGACCTTGTTGAGTCAGGGACCAGTGGCGAGTCGGGCGACCCACTTTCACTTTCACATCATGAAACGCAAGAATACCGTCATCTTCCAGGCTTTGCAGATGTTGCCTTGCCCCCATTGTCGTCATGCCAAATTCTTCTGACAGTTGTTTCGCGGTTACCGCGCCTTGACGCTTAATGGTCTGTAAGATTCTGTCGCTTGTTTTCATACTATCCCTACCTAATGAACCTTACTATTATGAGGCAAGGTGTTTATAAAGCAAACCATTTACTATATTGATGATAATTTACTCTATAGATAGCGTTTTACTCTATTGGCTGCCATGGTCAGATTCTGGTGCGCTAATAAAACAAAAGGCTGATACTAGGTATCAGCCTTGGAATATTCTGTTTCACCGAATTTAGGCTTACAGGATATGACCTACTACTTCTGGATCTTTACGCTCTAGGTAGTGGATAGATTTGATGCGGCGAATTGTACGGCAGCGGCCACGGATAAGCAGGGTTTCTGTGGTTGCGATATTACCTTGACGAGAAATACCTTCTAGCAAGTCACCCTTAGTGATGCCTGTTGCTGAGAATACAACGTTGTCGCTGCGTGCCATGTCTTCCATCTTCAATACGATACCCGCCGTTACGCCCATTTCTGCGCAGCGCTCAAGTTCAAGTTCACCGTGCTTGCGGTTCTCTTCTGTGTCGCCTTTCACTTCGTGGCGAGGTAGAAGACGACCGTGCATGTCGCCGTCGAGTGCGCGAATTACCGCCGCCGAGACCACACCTTCAGGTGCGCCGCCGATGCAGTACATGACGTCTACTTCACTGTCTGGCATACAGGTTAAGATAGAAGCCGCAACATCACCGTCTGGCACAGCAAATACACGAACGCCCATTGCTTGCATGTCGGCGATGACTTGATCATGACGAGGCTTAGCAAGCGTGGTTACGACTAGAGTATCAAGTGTTTTACCTAGTGCTTTAGCGATGTTTTCTAGGTTTTCTGTTAGTGGCAGTTCTAGGTCAATCACGCCTTTAGCGCCAGGGCCAACAACCAACTTTTCCATGTACATATCAGGCGCTTTAAGGAAGCTGCCTTTTTCGCCCGCAGCCAATACAGCCAATGCATTTGATTGGCCCATTGCTGTCATGCGTGTCCCTTCAATTGGGTCAACTGCGATGTCGACAGCGTCGCCGCCCACACCTACGTTTTCGCCGATGTATAGCATAGGTGCATCATCGATTTCACCTTCGCCGATAACAATCTCACCGCTAATTTCGGTTTTGTTTAATAGGCTACGCATTACTTCTACAGCAGCGCCATCTGCAGCGTTTTTATCGCCACGGCCAAGCCACTTGTAACCAGCTAGTGCTGCACCTTCTGTGACACGAGAGAATGACATTGCTAAATCGCGTTTCATGCGGACTCCAAAATTTTCAAAGGGGGAATAGAAATTTCGCGGCGAATTTTACCATATCCAAAAGGAAACGTTTGCCTTTTTGTTTTTTGGAGATTGCTCTCGATCAATTCGCAGTGGAAAACAGTTATTATTCATCAAAATAATCGGTTTGCCGTTGTGGCGGTAATCGTTCACGTCAATATTCGGTAAAAAGTGCTGTTTTTTTCATCGAATGGCGCAAAATATCGAATATATTGAGTGTTTATCCTTGCTCTGCTGAGTAGAATGGGGAAATAAGTGGAGTGAACCTTCACCATCAAACGGATAACTTAAAGGTAGGCCAGAATGTCTTTTGAAGTACTAGAGCAGCTAGAAGCAAAAATTCAAACAGCAGTAGATACAATTGCACTTCTTCAAATGGAAGTGGAAGAGCTTAAAGAAGAGAAACAAGCACTAGCAACAGAAGCTGGTGAGCTTAAAGCAAGCCGTCACGAGCTAGAGCAAAAAACTCAGCAAATGCAGGAAGAGCATTCAGCATGGCAAGATCGCATCCGTAACCTTCTTGGTAAAATGGATGAAGTAGAGTAATCGACTCTTCAGATTTAAAAAAACGCCCGCTACTCAGTAGCGGGCGTTTTTGTTTGTGTTCTTATGATTTGTTTTATTATTTGAAGCTGAGTGAGAGTTACTCGACGTCTTCTTCCTCGACATCCAAATCGAGTTCTACATCTAGAGGTTCGGCAGAAAGAATGATGCCAGTGTTGTCTGCGTAGAGGTAATCTTCAGGTAAGAAGGTCACGCTGCCAAAGTTCACTGGAACGTCTAATTCACCGACACCTTCTTGGCTCGCACCAACAGGGATAGAAGCCAAGGCTTGGATACCTAGGTTCATGTCTTCAAGCTCATCGACTTCACGAACGCACCCGTAAACCACAATCCCTTCCCACTCATTGTCTTCGGCAAGTAGGGCTATCTCAGCATCGATCAGCGCTTTACGTAGTGAGCCGCCCCCATCGATTAACAACACACGCCCCAGACCGTCTTGCTCTAGTACAGAGCGAATCAAAGCGTTGTCTTCAAAACACTTTAATGTAGTGATCTGTCCTGCGAAGGATGCACGTCCACCGAAGTTGCTGAACATTGGCTCCACGACATCAACTTGATCCAAATATATGTCGCACAGTGCTGAAGTGTTGTATTCCATTAGTATACCTTTTGAACAATGAGCTTACTTTGAGTATATCGGCGCTTGATCCCTTTGCAATGATTAGTCTCATTTAACTCAATAGAGTTTGAGCTACGACAACCCCTGCAAACAATAGGTTAGTGACCAGTGAGCATTTCACAATCACGGGCATCATTGGTGCAATTTGCGCTGGCTTTTCGGTTTCCCAAACGGCTTTGCCATGCTTGTAAACAATAATAATGCTCAGCAAAAACGGCAGGCTGATCCAGACCGGCTTTTCTTGAATAAGCAGGTAGATAGCGAAAGACGCAAGGGCGAGGCCAAGCAGAGCAAAATGATAGTGTTTGGCTTTGCGTTGTCCTAGGCGAACCGCCATGGTGCGCTTACCACATTCGCTGTCGTTTTCGATATCACGCATGTTGTTGATATTGAGTACCGCAACCGCCATCAAGCCACAGCCCAATGCCGGAAGGAATAGGCTTGGTTCAACATGGCCAGTGTGCAAGAAGTAAGTCCCTGAAACACCTAATAAACCGAAGAAGATAAATACCGATAAGTCGCCAAGGCCAATATAGCCATAAGGCTTATTACCGACGGTATAAGCGATGGCAGCAACAATGGCTAATATGCCTAACGCAATGAAAGATAAGATACTTTCAATCGAGGTTAAGGCATGAAAAATAAGAATCAGCCCAGCGACCATAGTAAACACGATGTTGAGGATGATCGCTTGCTTCATGGTTTTCGCTGTTACCGCGCCAGATTGCATGGCACGTGTTGGCCCCAGACGATTTTCGTTGTCTGTGCCTTTTACGGCGTCGCCATAGTCATTGGCTAGGTTCGATAAAATCTGTAATAGGGTGGCGGTTAAAAATGCCAGTAGGGCTATCGATAAAGAAAACTGACCACCGGCGAACGCTAAACTACTTCCTGTAAGAATAGAGACAAGTGCGAGAGGCAGAGTTTTTGGTCGTGCGGCATCAAGCCAGATCAGTAGAGATTGTTTCATCGTAGGTCTAATTCTTTGTAAGTCTTCGTTTCATACTGTGATTTGAGTATACGCCCATTTTTCGGGTAATAAAAAGCCCACTCGAAAGTGGGCCTTGAATTCGCTTATTAGCTGCTATTTCTTTGAGATAGAGCAATAAGTTAGAGTTTGGTGTGCTACAGGATGAAGCGGCTTAGGTCTTCGTCTTCAACGAATTCGCCAAGTTTCGATGTTACGTAAGCTTCATCAATCACTAGCTTGCTGCCAGCTTTGTCTGTTGCTTCGAATGAAATCTCATCCATTAGACGCTCCATCACTGTGTGTAGACGACGCGCACCGATGTTCTCAGTGGTTTCGTTTACGCGCCATGCTGCGTCCGCAATCTGGTTGATGCCATCTTCAGTGAACTCAATGTTGACATCTTCTGTTTTCATTAGGGCAATGTATTGCTCTGTTAGAGATGCTTTTGGCTCAGTTAGGATGCGTTTGAAGTCATGTGCTGATAGTGCTTCAAGTTCTACGCGGATTGGTAGACGACCTTGTAGCTCAGGGATCAGGTCAGATGGCTTAGCCACTTGGAATGCGCCTGATGTGATAAACAAGATGTGGTCAGTTTTAACCATACCGTGCTTGGTTGATACTGTGCTGCCTTCGATAAGAGGCAGTAGGTCACGCTGAACACCTTCGCGAGATACATCTGGGCCTGAACTGTCGCCACGCTTACAGATTTTGTCGATCTCATCGATGAATACGATGCCGTTGTTTTCAGCGTTGAAGATCGCGTTCTCTTTCAGCTCTTCTTGGTTCACAAGCTTCGCAGCTTCTTCTTCCGTCAGTGCTTTGAATGCGTCTTTGATTTTCATCTTACGCTTTTTCTTGGTGTCGCCCGCTAGGTTTTGGAACATGCCTTGCAGCTGGTTTGTCATCTCTTCCATGCCTGGAGGTGACATGATTTCAACGCCCATTTGCGGTGCGGCTACATCAACTTCAATCTCTTTGTCATCTAGCTTACCTTCACGCAGTTTCTTGCGGAAAATCTGACGAGTGTTTGAAGAGGTTGTGTCTTCAGTTGATTGCTCGTTCTGACCCCAAGCATCACGCGCTGGTGGTAGAAGGGCATCAAGAATGCGTTCTTCAGCTTGTTCTTCAGCGCGGTATTGTACTTTTTCCATCGCTTGTTGGTGCGTCATCTTGATCGCAACGTCCGTTAGATCACGGATGATGGTTTCAACTTCTTTACCAACGTAACCCACTTCGGTGAACTTAGTCGCTTCTACCTTGATGAAAGGCGCGTTTGCTAATTTCGCTAGGCGGCGAGCGATTTCAGTTTTACCTACACCCGTTGGGCCAATCATCAGGATGTTTTTTGGCGATACTTCAACACGTAGGCTTTCTTCAAGCTGCATACGGCGCCAGCGGTTACGAAGAGCGATAGCCACTGAGCGCTTAGCGTTGTCTTGGCCGATAATGTGGCGATTGAGTTCGTGAACAATTTCGCGAGGAGTCATCTCAGACATGGTTTTTCCTTAATTCTTTAATCACTGTTGAATACAACGTTATTGATGGAAGCGGTCGTTACTCTGGCTTTGGCAGCTCAACGGTGCTTTCTAGTTCTTCAATAGTGTGGTGATGGTTGGTGAAGACACAGATGTCGCCTGCAATGTTCAGCGACTTTTCTGCGATTTCACGCGCATCTAAATCAGTATTTTCTAATAGTGCAGTAGCGGCTGCTTGAGCGAAGTTTCCGCCCGAACCGATCGCAATCAGGTCGTTCTCAGGTTGAACTACGTCACCGTTACCTGTGATGATCAGTGAAGCGGTCTCATCCGCTACTGCTAACAGTGCTTCTAACTTACGTAGAGCACGGTCGCTACGCCAATCCTTCGCTAGCTCAACTGCCGCTTTGGTGAGATGGCCTTGGTGCATTTGCAGCTTGCTTTCAAATTTTTCGAATAGCGTGAAAGCATCAGCCGTACCGCCAGCAAAACCGGCCAGTACTTTGTTGTTGTATAGGCGACGTACTTTACGGGCGTTGCCCTTCATTACTGTATTGCCCAGAGATACTTGTCCATCACCCGCGATGACGACTTTATTATTACGACGTACAGATACAATGGTAGTCACGAGTCGACCTCTTTTGATTATTATTTATGGTTACTACTTATATGTGGCTCCACTATCATGAATTCAAGTGCCACTTTTAATGGTATGTCATATCAAAAAAACTAAATGTTACCAGTTGTTTCAAACATCCATTACCTGTTGAGCCTATGTGTGGCAAGGGTTGGTGGGTTAATAGTTTGTGATAAATATAAAAAAAGATAAAACAAATTTCTAACGTGAAATGGTTAACACTTTTTGTTTGATTTATAAGGAATGATGTTCACTAATCAGTGGTATTCACTGCATAAGGAGTAGTGTGATGAATAGTGACAATATCAGTTTTTTTAATAGAGATATGGATCTGGATGAGCTGTCTATACTGCATCATCTGATGTATCAGGAGGCGGGCGAGTGTTCAACAGAACATCTAAAAAACTCGGTCAACGTTTTTCTTAAACGTCCATTTCCTAACGTTTTAGCGCACTTGGATTTTTTTGGTTACATCGAGATAAATAAGGAGCAGGTCTACCTGACTGACTTTGGGCTTGAGTACTACGAACAAGTACCTCAGTTTCGTTAAAACGCACTCTTTTGATTAACATACTGGTATTGCTTGTGCGATGAACTATTGAACGCTTTCAAACAGCAATAGGGGGAATCCTCTTCCCCCTATTATATATTGAGTTGATTAAGACCCGTCTTTCCAAATAGCGCAAGGTTCAATTTTCGCTCGTTGCAGCTTATGGCGATCGCGCTCTGCGTCACGCTTCAACTTGTATGGACCTAGAACCACACGGTACCAGCTACTGCCATCTTTCTTGCGAATCTCACTTGAGATACCTTGGAAGGCAATATCCAACTTACGTGCTTCTGCCTGCGACGAGGTTTTGTAAGCGCCACACTGCATGATGTAAGGGATCTTAGAGATCTGCTGCTCTTTGGCTTTTACTTCAATCTCGCGGCTTGGCAGCGTTTCAACGTAGTCCCACTTCTCTTCAGGAGGCGGCGGAATCACTTTCGCTGGTTTTGGCTTAGGTTTTGGTTTGGTTGCCACAGGCGTTGGTGCTGGCGGCTCAGGATCATTACTCAATAGGTAAAGTCCGTAACCAAAACCACCGGCAAGGAGGATCGCCAAAAGACCACTACGCCAAGGTTTACGGCGAGGGGCTTGTTTTTTGGTTGGTTTTTTCGTGCCACGACCACGCTTTACATAATCTCTATTAGCCACAAGACAATTCAATAGTTGCTGATTCTGCCCTCATGGTAATCCAGATTGCGCGAGGATAATAGTGCAGAAATGGAAGCGGCACATCAAAATGTGCCGCAGATTTATAAGGGTATTTCTGAGGGTTACATTCGAGGTGGCGCTGTACTGCCTCGAACCACTAATTTAGCTTCAAGCAGACGCGAACCTGCTTGCACATCGTTGCCCTTCAATAGATCAAGCATCATCAACATCGCTTGGCGTCCAATCTCATAACGAGGCTGAGAAATGGTGGTTAGCGGTGGATCGCAGTATTGAGCGAATTGGATGTCATCGAAGCCGACAATCGATAGGTCTTGAGGAACGCGCAAGCCCAGCTTCTTCGCTTCTTGAATCGCACCAATCGCCATCGCATCGTTGTGACAGAAAATAGCGGTTGGCTGTTCAGGCAGTGCCAGTAATTGACGAACTGCTTGAGCGCCCGCTTCAAAGGTGAAGTCACCAACCGTGCTGTAGGCTGGATTCATAGAGACTCCGGCACGACGCAGTGCTTGTTGGTAGCCTTGTTGGCGGAACTTACACAGTGTTGCCGATACGGGGCCTGAGATTTGAGCAATACGTTTATGACCTAACTGAGCTAGGTAGTTAACCGCTTCAAAGGCAGAGGTCAGGTTATCGATGTGTACCGTAGGCAGTTCAAGTTCAGGGGCAAACTCACACGCCATCACCATCGGCGGTAAATTCTTTTGTTCAGGCTTGCTGACATCAAACGGATGATCAGTACCCAGCAGAAGCATGCCGTCGGCTTGTTTGGTGAAAACTAAGTTAACAAACGAAGACTCGCGCTTCTTTTGCTGGCCGCTATCACCCAGTAGAACAAGGTAATCATTTTCTACTGCGGCATCTTCGATACCACGAATGATCTCGGCGAAATAAGGGTCACAGATATCAGGAACAATAGTGATGATGGTTTTTGATTCATTGCGACGTAAGTTTCTAGCTAATGTATTGGGTGAGTATCCAGCTTCAAGTACTGCTGTTTCCACTCGTTTGCGAGTCGAAACTGAGACTTTCTCAGGGTTCATCAATGCACGTGATACCGTGGCTGTTGAGACGCCTGCTAGCTGGGCAACATCCTTCATTGTCGCCATAAATTAAACCCTCTTTTAAGTTCCTTTGTCGCCTAAGTATCTAAGGCGTGAATAATAAATGTAATCGAATAGATATTATGAAAGTGTTGCTAACACTTTTTTTATTGCAATATTTTATTCGTTTAATCCGTGTAAAGTTACGGCTAGATTAACAAAAATCACATGACTAGTGTGAAGTTGCTCACGAGAAATATGAAATATTTGTGAACAAACTTGTCATTAGTTTTAACCCAAGTGGGTTTAGCTCAAATCTTGCGGCTCAATATCGAGTGACCAGCGAACTTTTTTCGCAGCAGGTAACATATTGATGGCCGGCTTGGCACTCATTAATAGCTTCTGCATTAACGAGCGCGTCTGAGTTTGTAAGATTAACTGCCAGCGCGATTTGCCTGCTCGCTTTGCCAGTGGCGCTGGGGTTGGCCCTAACACCATGCAATATTGGTCAAACAGCGGGTGCGATTCCAATGTGTGACGAACCTGACGCAAGAACTCTTCCACCAAACGTGTGTCATTGGCTTCTGCTCTAAACAGCGCCATAAAGGTATAAGGCGGTAACATTGCCTGCTTACGTTCTGCCAGCGCCGTCTGAGCAAAGTGGTTATAGTCTTTGTGTAGCAAGGCTTGCAACAACCCATGTTCTGGGTGGTGAGTCTGTAAGATCACTTCACCGGGTTTGCTTGCTCGTCCTGCGCGTCCCGCTACTTGGATGAATAGCTGGGCAAGACGTTCAGACGCTCGGAAGTCACTGCTATATAAAGAGCCATCCACATCCAATAACGCCACAAGTGTCACGTCAGGGAAATGGTGACCCTTAGCAAGCATCTGCGTGCCGATAAGAATTTGGAATTCACCCTTACGAATCGACTCGAGTGCGCTTTCTAAGCTGCCTTTACGGCGGGTGCTGTCGCGGTCAATACGAATGGTTTTGTATTCAGGGAATAGTTGGCCAAGTTGCGCTTCTAACTGCTCGGTCCCGACACCCACTGTCACTAAGTTTGCAGATCCACAACCTTGGCAATTGTGCACGATATGCTGCTGAGAACCGCAGTGGTGGCAGCGCATCTCATTGCTGTATTGGTGATAGGTGTAGTAAGCATCGCAACGTTTACACTCGGCTGTCCAACCACAATCGTGACACATCAATGCGGGAGAAAACCCTCGGCGATTGAGGAACAGCATCACTTGGTTGCCAGCTTTGAGGTGTCTTTGCATCTCTGCAATTAACGATGCAGACAGGCCACTTTCTAGATATTCACCTTTAACATCCAAGACCTTGTTGGTGGTCGGCAGTGCGACACCCGCACGTGAAGTGAGGGTGAGATAACTGTATTTGCCGATCTGAGCGTTGTGCAGTGTTTCAAAGGCCGGAGTCGCCGAGCCTAACACAACCGGGATCTGCGCTTTGTGCGCACGCATGATCGCCACATCACGAGCGTGGTAGCGCAGGCTATCTTGCTGTTTATAAGACGCGTCGTGTTCTTCATCGACAATGATAATACCTAGGTCAGCAAATGGCGTGAACAGAGCTGAACGGGTACCAATCACGATGCCTGCTATTTTATCGCGCGCCGATAACCAAGCATTCAGTCGCTCAGAATCGTTTAAACCTGAGTGGATAACCTCAACAGGCACATTAAAGCGTCGCTTAAAGCGGTTAATCGTTTGAGGGGTGAGGCCAATCTCAGGTACCAAGACTAACGCTTGCTTGCCTTGGTCGAGAATCGGCTTAATCATATTCAGGTAAACCTCGGTCTTACCTGAGCCAGTAACGCCCTCTAACAGGAAACAACCAAAGTCGGTTTGGCTATTTACGGTCGCAATCGCGATGGCTTGTTCGGCATTGAGCTTAGGTTTGTCTTGGTCATTCTCAAGTTCAACTGGCCACGGCTGACGCTTTGGCTTTTTCTCTACCGATTCAATCCAGCCTTTCTCTTCTAGCGTTTTGAGTACGGCGCTGCCAACTTCTTCATCAATGAACTCTTGATGAGGAACCGGGCCGTGCTCAAGCATGTGCATTACTTTGGCTTGCTTTACCGCGCGACCAAAACCTTGCATCAGTTGGTCTTTGCCTGATGGTGTTAACTGCCACTCAACCAGCGTCGCGAAGTCGGCGGCTTTGCCTTTTCTTAGAGCGCTCGGAAGGGCGTTAGCAAAGGTTTCGCCAAGGGGGTACTGATAAAACTGACTGCACCACATTAACAGTGAATAGACAGATTCCGGCCAAACGGGTTGGTTGTCTAATAAGGCTTTAATGGGCTTGAGCTTATCTAGATCGAACTCGGATTCGTTAACCAGAGCCGTGACAATGCCGGTTAAGGTTTGTCGTCCAAAAGGCACAGAGACGCGACCACCAATAATCGGGAATAGGTGGTTTGGAATCTTGTAATCGAACTGCTTGTCGAGTGGAACAGGCAGTGCCACGCGGGCAATCATTGGACGCATAAAGGGACGGCTTTATCTGAGTTGACGAGAGCGAACAGTCTAAAGGATAAGGCGGTTAAATTCGAGAAGCAGTTTGGATGAAGGCGGCGAGTTAGCGTATACCGACAACGACAGCCCGAAATCTCAGGCCGATAAAGGAAATAAAGAGAGAATTGGTGAAAAATGTATCAAATCGGTTGATCCTGCTTTATAGATTCATTACTATACTGCGCCTTAAAGGTATGGCTTCATCACTCTTTTGTGTCGATGCGGTGTCTTTATTTCTTTTTTTAAACTACGTGTGGTGTGCGGCTTAGAATCGTATAGCGACACGGCCTACTTGAGGTTATCCCATGAAAGCTGGAATCCACCCAGAATACAAAGCAGTTACTGCAACTTGTTCTTGCGGCAACACATTTGAGTTCAACTCAACGCTAGCAAAAGAATCAATCCACCTAGACGTATGTGACAAATGTCACCCGTTCTACACTGGTAAGCAACGTATCGTAGATACTGGCGGCCGTGTTGATCGCTTCAACAAGCGTTTCGGTGCTCTTTCTAGCAAGAAGTAATTCTCGCTATTTAGACATGAAAAAGGACACTTCGGTGTCCTTTTTTGTTGCCTGTAATTTGAGAAAGCACTGACTTCTATTCAAGCATCACTCTCACCCAACGATAAGTTGCCTCTCTATTCTATTTCAGGGCAATTCCTTGCGTATCTCTCTTCACCAAAATTCAGCACGAAACTTCAACAAGCGATAGTAATTTCAACTGCTCACTGGTCTTATTAGTAGTGAAATCTCGTTTTTTAATGAGACAGATGCTTCAACCACCTAGGAACTTTGAAGTACATCCATTAACATGAACAAGATCCCCCAAATAATAATATCCTAGGAACCTACACCTATGTCTGAAGACAGCAGCCAAGCTCAATCCTCTCAAGAATTATCACCTCAAGAACAATTCCGTCAGCAAGCTCTTGATTACCATGAGTTCCCAATTCCAGGCAAAATTGCCGTAGAACTGACGAAGCCTGCAAACTCTGCAGAAGACCTAGCACTTGCATACAGCCCAGGCGTGGCTGAGCCTGTTCGCGAGATCGCACAGAACGTTGATAACGTTTATAAGTACACAGGTAAAGGCAACATGGTTGCAGTTATCTCTAACGGTACAGCGATTCTTGGCCTAGGTAACCTTGGCCCTATTGCTTCTAAACCTGTTATGGAAGGCAAAGCGCTCCTGTTTAAGCGTTTTGCTGGTTTAGATTCTATCGATATTGAAGTAAAACACCGCACAATCGATGAGTTCGTTGATACAGTTGCGAATATCGCAGATACATTCGGCGGTATTAACCTGGAAGACATCAAAGCACCAGACTGTTTTGAGATTGAACGTCGCCTGATTGAACGTTGTGATGTTCCGGTATTCCACGATGACCAACACGGTACTGCGATTGTAACGGCAGCGGGTATGCTGAATGCGATCGAGCTTCAAGGTAAGAAACTTGAAGAGTGTAAGATCGTTTGTTTAGGTGCTGGCGCAGCGGCGGTTGCTTGTATGGAACTACTGATTAAGTGTGGCGCTCAGCGTGAAAAAATCTACATGCTTGACCGTAAAGGTGTGATCCATACTCGTCGTGATGACCTAAACGAATACAAAGAGCTGTTCGCAAATAACACTGATAAGCGTACGCTTGAAGATGTTATCGAAGGCGCTGACCTGTTCTTGGGTGTATCGGGGCCGAATCTACTGCCTGCTGAAGCACTAACGCTGATGGCTGATAAGCCTGTTGTGTTTGCATGTTCAAACCCAGATCCAGAGATCAAGCCTGAGCTTGCACACGAAGTTCGTTCTGACCTAATCATGGGTACAGGCCGCAGTGATTACCCTAACCAAGTAAACAACGTACTTTGTTTCCCATTCATTTTCCGTGGTGCACTAGACGTGCGTGCGAGCGAAATTAATGACGAAATGAAGCTAGCGGCGGTTAAAGCGATTCGTGAACTGGCGAAAGAAGAAGTTCCAGCTGAAGTACTAGCAGCTGCGGGCGAGACTGCACTGGAGTTCGGTAAGGGGTACATCATTCCTAAGCCAATGGACCCACGTCTACTTCCTCGCGTAGCACGAGCAGTTGCGGAAGCGGCTGTTGAATCTGGCGTAGCTCGTATCGAGATGCCTGCTAACTATATGGCTTAATAGCTGTTGCTCTATTGAGCCAAAAAGAATAATAAAAAACCGACTCATCTGGAGTCGGTTTTTTTATGTCTATCATTCACAGCGCAATCATAAAAAGCTATGCGCGATGTGATAAATAAGGTTCAGCTAGAGCGAATCAATAATGAAGGCAGTGACTGAGTTGTTTTTATTCTTCGTCAAACGCTTCGAACTCGATACCCATCTCTGTCATCAGCTTTTTCACTTCAGCAGGAATATCGTCTGGGCGGTCTTTACGAAGGTCTTCATCCGTTGGTAGTGGTTGGCCTGTGTACGCATGTAGAAAGGCTTCGCACAGTAGCTCACTGTTTGTTGCATGGCGTAGGTTATTAATCTGGCGGCGAGTACGCTCGTCAGTAAGAACCTTTAACACTTTTAGAGGGATAGAAACTGTAATTTTCTTTACTTGTTCGCTTTTCTTTCCATGCTCAGCATATGGGCTTATGTATTCACCATTCCAGTCGGCCATTGCGTACCTTCATCACTTTAGTTGTTAGAATAAATTAATAGTGGTGATTTTAGCGGGATTTACTGCCATAAGCAAAGACATATAGACGTCTAGAAGTGTTGACGTCTCACGTTTATGAAAGTAAAGTGAATAACATATATCTAACACAGCCGCAAAATGCCGACAAGCCGCTGTGATTCTCAGACGCAAAACTTGTAAGGAAGCACCTATGAGCAGCCGGAAGCCAGCAACAATCGCAGTACGTACTGGTATCGAGTCAGACACGCAACACCATGCCGTTGTCCCACCCATTTATCTTTCGACTAACTATGGGTTTCCCGCTTTTGGTGAAGTGCCAAAGTACGATTACACCCGTTCTGGTAACCCAAACCGCGGTTTATTAGAGACGGCACTGTTTGAGCTTGAATCAGGCAAAGGCGCGGTTGTGACTAACTGTGGTACTTCGGCGCTTAACTTATGGGTTTCGGCTTTTTTAGGCGGCGATGATCTTATTATTGCACCGCACGATTGCTACGGCGGTACTTACCGTCTGTTTAACACTCGCTCGCTAAAAGGTGACTTCAAAGTTCTGTTCGTTGATCAATCGGATCAAGCAGCGCTGGATGCGGCGCTCGCGCTTAAGCCAAAGTTGATCTTAATTGAAACCCCATCGAATCCACTGGTTCGCGTGGTTGATATTGCAGAAACTTGCCGTAAAGCGAAAGAGGTTGGTGCTCTGGTTGCTGTCGACAACACGTTTTTGACACCTGTGTTCCAAAAGCCTTTAGAGCTGGGTGCTGATTTTGTTATCCACTCAACCACTAAGTACATCAATGGACACTCAGATGTTATTGGTGGCGTTGTGGTCACTAAGACAGAAGAACACGCGGAAGAGCTTGCATGGTGGGGCAACTGTATTGGTGCGACCGGCACACCATTTGATAGCTACATGACTTTACGTGGTATTCGTACGCTAGGTGCGCGTATGCGAGTTCACGAAGAAAGCTCACGTGAAATTCTAGCGTCTCTGCAGCAACAAGATCTTGTTGGCACTATTTACCACCCAAGCCTTCCTGAACATCCGGGTCATGATATCGCGAAGAAACAGCAATCGGGCTTTGGTTCCATGCTCAGTTTTGAGTTTGCGGGCTCATTCGAGGCGCTTAAATACTTTGTTGATAAGTTAGAGCTGTTTTCTTTGGCAGAATCATTGGGCGGTGTTGAAAGCCTGATTTGTCACCCTGCGTCGATGACTCACCGCGCGATGGGTGAAGAAGCCTTAGCAGAAGCGGGTGTTTCTCAGCAACTACTGCGTCTATCTGTTGGCCTTGAAGATGCAGAAGACCTAATCGATGACCTCAAGCAAGCGTTTGAAAGAACACAGCGCTTTATCGCTGAAGGGGAGGGTTAATAATGGCAACCTTTCGGCAGCTACATAAATTTGGTGGCAGCAGTTTAGCGAATCCTGAATGTTACCAACGCGTGGTCAACATTCTTAGAGAATACTCATCAGCATCTGATTTGGTGGTGGTATCGGCCGCAGGCAAAACAACCAACCGCTTAATTGAGTTTGTTGAAGCGCTCGACAAAGATGGTCGTATTGCTCATGAATGCCTGCAAACCCTTCGTCAGTTTCAACTTGAACTGATTGAGGCTCTGCTTGAAGGTGAAGCCGCCTCGCAACTAACGGCAACCATCCAACAAGAATTTACCGCTTTGGGTGAGCTAACGGCTCCCTTGAGTGAAGCACAAAAAGCACAAGTACTGGGTCATGGTGAGGTTTGGTCTTCACGTTTGTTGGCGACGTTGTTGTGCCAGCATGACTTACAAGCGGTTGCTCAAGATGCGCGTGCCTTTTTACGTGCAGAAGCGGGTGCTCAACCTGAAGTTGACCGCGCACGCTCTTATCCTCTGATTAAAGAAGCCTTGGCGCAGCATGCACATTGCCGCGTGGTAATTACAGGCTTTATGGCTCAGAACTGCGAAGGCGAAACGGTACTGCTTGGTCGTAACGGTTCGGATTACTCAGCAACCGTGATTGGTGCTCTGGCTGAAGTTGAACGCGTGACAATCTGGAGTGATGTGGCGGGCGTATACAGCGCAGACCCTCGTTTGGTTTCGGATGCGTGCTTATTACCTCTGCTTCGCCTTGATGAAGCCAGTGAATTAGCTCGTCTTGCGGCTCCAGTGCTACACAGCCGAACGCTACAGCCTGTCGCTCAAAGTGCTATGGATCTCAGCTTGCGCTGCAGCTACCAGCCGGAGGCGGGCTCTACACAGATAGAGCGAGTACTGGCATCGGGGCGTGGTGCAAAAATCATTACTTCTTTGGATGAAGTTCTTATCGTGCAACTGACTTTTGGTCACGGCCATGATTTCGACCGTCTGGAGAGTGAAGTCCTTGAAGGGCTTAAGCGTGCTCAATTAGAGCCGCTTGCTTATGAATTAGAACCCGATCAACACTGCTTGCGCCTTGCTTACACGGAAGAGATCGCTGGTGGTGCATTAGAATATCTACAAGATCACGCGATTGAAGCTGAGATTAAACTGAAAGAAGGTTTTTCTCTGATTGCTGCAGTGGGTGCGGGTGTGACTAAGAACCCGAACCATTGCTACGGTTTCTACCAGCAGCTCAAGAGCTCGCCAGTGGAGTTCATCTCAGAAGCGAACTCAGGCTTAAGCTTGGTAGCCGTGATTCGTAAGAGTGAAACATCAAGTCTAGTGAAAGGCATTCATTCTCAACTGTTCCAAGCGCAGAAGCGTGTTGCGATTGCCTTGTGTGGTAAGGGCAATATTGGTTCAAGCTGGTTAAGCCTGTTTACTGAGCAAAAAGCGGAACTTGAAAAGCGCCGTGGAATGAACTTTGAATTGGTTGCCGTGGTTGATAGCCAAACCTATTGGTTCGACGATCAAGGCATTGATGCGACTTCGGTAGGTAAGCGCTTTGACGACGAAGCTATTGCTAACAATGGTAACGACTGGTTAGAGCGTTTGGGCTCTATTCAAGGTTATGACGAAGCAGTGGTTCTGGATGTGACTGCGAGCCCAGTGCTTGCAGCAAAGTATCTGCAAATCGCACAACAAGGTATTCACCTAATCTCGGCGAACAAGGTGGCAGGTTCTGCATCGAGCGAGTATTACCATCAAGTACAAGATGCTTTCGCTAAGATCAGCCGTCATTGGTTGTACAACGCGACAGTGGGTGCTGGATTGCCGATTAACCACACGGTACGTGACCTACGTGAAAGTGGCGATGACATCATTGCGTTGTCTGGCATTTTCTCGGGCACGTTGTCTTGGTTGTTCCAACAGTTTGATGGCACCGTGCCGTTCAGCGAGTTGGTTGACTTAGCATGGCAACAAGGCCTTACGGAACCTGACCCTCGTGCTGACCTAGATGGCTCAGACGTGATGCGTAAGCTGGTGATTCTGGCGCGTGAATCTGGTTTGGATATCGAACCTGAAAACGTAAAAGTGGAATCGCTCGTACCTGCAGAGCTGCAAGATCTATCTGTGGATGACTTCTTCGACAAAGCTTCTGTACTGAGCGAAGAGCTGGCTGAGCGTTTAGAGAAAGCGCACTCTCAGCAGAAGGTTTTACGTTACGTAGCGCGTTTGGAGAAGAACGGTAAGGCAACCGTAGGCGTTGAAGCACTGTCTAAAGAACATGCTCTGGCGAACTTGTTGCCTTGCGACAACATCTTTGCGATTGAGAGCAAATGGTACAAAGATAATCCATTGGTTATTCGTGGCCCAGGTGCCGGTCGTGAAGTAACGGCAGGTGCAATTCAATCTGATCTAAACAGAATGTCTAGCCTGTTTTAAATTCTAAATAGCATACTATTCACTAAGATAAATAAGGCTGGAAGCACGATGTGTTTTTCAGCCTTTTTTCTACATTATTTCTGCTTTGCGACCCATCTAACGACTTGAGTTTTACTCACGATCTACTTGAGAAAAATTCATAATGGATCTGTTGACATTAAATCGTATTCAATACATTCTACAGACATATAGACGTCTAAATGTCGTTTAAGGATTTGAGTTTTAGTGGTTGTTTTTGCCACAGGGAGAGTAAGATGGGATACACACACGCAGGCCATATCGACGCTTTAAATCAGAATATCGCTGAGCTTTCTGACAACATCAATGTGTCATTTGAGTTTTTTCCACCAAGCAGTGAGAAGATGGAAGAGACCTTGTGGAATTCTGTTCACCGTCTTAAAACACTCCAACCAAAATTTGTATCGGTAACTTACGGTGCAAACTCGGGTGAACGTGACCGTACCCACTCAATCATTAAAGAAATTAAAAACCAAACCGGCCTAGTGGCTGCACCGCACCTAACGTGTATTGATGCAAGCCGTGAAGAGCTGATTCAAATTGCCGACGATTACTGGGCAAATGGTATCGAGAGTATTGTTGCGCTACGTGGTGATATTCCAGCAGGCGGCGGCGCGCCAGAGATGTACGCATCTGACCTAGTCGAGCTACTTAAATCTCGCCACGATTTTGATATCTCAGTAGCGGCATTCCCTGAGGTTCACCCTGAAGCAAAAAGTGCTCAATCAGACCTTATTAACCTGAAGCGTAAAGTGGATGCTGGCGCTAACCGTGCCATCACGCAATTCTTTTTTGATGTAGAAAGTTACTTACGTTTCCGTGATCGCTGTGTGGCGGCAGGTATCGATGTTGAAATCGTACCGGGCATCTTACCTGTTTCTAACTTCAAGCAAGCATCTCGCTTTGCTGCGATGAACAACGTAAAAGTACCGGGCTGGATGGCGAAGCAGTTTGAAGGTTTGGATGATGATCCAACGACTCGTCAGCTTGTTGGTGCTAGCCAAGCAATTGATATGGTTCGTACACTGAGCCGTGAAGGTGTGAAAGATTTCCACTTCTACACGCTAAACCGTGCAGAAATGACTTATGCACTTTGCCATACGCTAGGTGTTCGTCCGCAAGTCGCTGCGCTGTAAGAAAAGTCTAAGAAGTAAAGCCTAAGCACTTGTAAAAAGCCTCTGGCAGTAACATTTCAAATCCTATAGATACAAAAAAGGCTTGGACTCATAGAGTTCAAGCCTTTTGCTTTTCTAGCTTAACTTAAGCTAGAGCGCCAAGTTCAAGCAGTACTTCTTCAGCCCATACAATCCATGCTTCACGGATAAGTAGGTTACGACGAAGTGTTAGACGCTCAAGGCGTGCTTGCTTGTCTAGTGTCGATGGCGTTGCGTAGTAAGCTGCTTCGATTTCACGGTAGTGAGAAACCAGTTTGCGAGACTCTTCTACTAGCTCAGCAAGTTGTACACGGTAAGCGTCAGAAGGTTGTACAGCACAAGCCATTAGCTTAGCTGAGAACTCGTCACGAACGGTTGGGTGTGCAGTTGGTTGTTCAAACCATTCACCTAGCGCGCCACGGCCAGCATCAGTGATAGAGTAAACTTTACGATCAGGTTTGCCTTCTTGAGGCTCAAGCACGCAAGTTACCTGGTCGTTCTGAGCCATTTTATTTAGCTCGCGGTAAACTTGTTGATGGCTAGCTTTCCAGAAGTAACCAATGCTTGCGGAGAATTCTTTTGTGATATCGTAACCAGTAGCATCGCGTGTACTTAAAACGGTTAGAATTACGTGTGGTAATGACATGTCTGAAATCCAAATGGTAAACAGTAAACAAATACTTAAACAACAAGTGTGCTTCTAATGGCACGTTATATTGGTTATGTCTAAGTAGCACCAACTCATCGGTTGGTTATGTCACCTTACAAAGCCGTTTATCACCTAGGTTGACCAGTTTATTGGTCAAGATGCTGCAGATTATTTTTTGGAGTGTTTCCGCAGCGGAGCAGTAGTATATCTAAATAATAAGCATAAAGTAGAATACATGGACAAAATAACCCAAAAAACTGACAAAAAACTCACTATTGCTTATTTTGTGAAATAAAAAGGTCGCACTAGGCGACCTTTTGTCTGTTGAATGGTAGGAATCACTAATTAACCAGTGTTTCGCATGCCTGCTGCAATGCCTGCAATCGTCACCATTAGCGCTTCTTCAAGCTCTGCTGGTGGTGTTTCACACTTACGAGTACGGTAAAGCAGTTCAGCTTGAAGCATGTTTAGTGGCTCAACGTAGATGTTACGTAGGCGGATTGACTCAAGTCCCCAAGGGTCGCTCTGCATTAGGTTCTCGTTGTTCTCAACATTTAGCACGGCTTTGATGTCTTTTTGCAGCTGTTCACGCAGTAACTCACCTAATGGTAATAGCTCTTCGTCAACAAGGCGTTGGTCGTAGTACTTAGCGATTTCCATGTTGCACTTCGAGTACACCATTTCCAACATACCGAGACGGGTAGAGAAGAACGGCCACTCGCGACACATCTCTTCGAGCAGGGCTTGATGGCCTTGATCTACAGAGTACTGAATCGCTTCACCAGCGCCTAACCATGCAGGCAGTACCAAACGGTTTTGGCTCCAAGAGAAGATCCATGGAATCGCACGTAGGCTTTCTACGCCGCCGTTCGGGTTACGTTTCGCAGGGCGAGAGCCAAGAGGCAGTTTACCTAGCTCCAGTTCAGGTGTCGCTTGACGGAAGTAAGGTACGAATTTCTCTTCGCCACGAACCACGTTGCGGTAAGCCTCACAAGATACTTGAGATAGCACTTCCATTAGGTCGCGCCACTCTTGTTTTGGCTCAGGTGGCGGCAGAAGGTTCGCCTCTAGAATCGCGCTTGCGTAAAGGTTGAAGCTGTTTACAGCAACGTCTGGTAAGCCAAGTTTAAAGCGGATCATTTCGCCTTGCTCTGTTACACGTAAACCGCCTTTCAAGCTCTTAGGTGGCTGAGAAAGAAGAGCAGCGTGCGCCGGAGCACCACCACGACCAACCGTACCGCCACGACCGTGGAATAGAGTCAGTTCAATGCCTTCTTCATCACAAACCTTAACCAGTTTGTCCATTGCATCATATTGAGCCCAACCTGCAGACATTACGCCCGCATCTTTCGCTGAGTCAGAGTATCCGATCATCACCATTTGGTGGTTCTGGATAAAGCCACGGTACAAGTCGATGCTCATTAGCTGTTTCATTACTGCTTCTGAGTTGTTCAAGTCGTCTAGCGTTTCGAACAGCGGACATACGTCCATGCGGTATGGGCAGCCACATTCTTGCAGTAGTAAGTGAACAGCCAGTACATCTGATGCAGTACGAGCCATAGAAATTACGTAAGCACCGAAGGCTTCACGAGGTTGAGCAGCAATAACCTTGCAGGTGTCTAAAACCTCTTTAACCTGTTCAGATGGCTCCCAATCGCGAGGAAGAAGCGGACGCTTAGAGCTTAATTCATTGGTTAAGAAAGCAATCTTGTCTTGCTCGTTCCATTGGTCGTAGTCGCCAATGCCTAGGTAG
Organism: Vibrio sp. 10N.222.55.C6; assembly: GCF_041473395.1. Taxonomy (NCBI): domain Bacteria; kingdom Pseudomonadati; phylum Pseudomonadota; class Gammaproteobacteria; order Vibrionales; family Vibrionaceae; genus Vibrio; species Vibrio sp. 10N.222.55.C6. Next base: position 56,757 of record NZ_JBFRSD010000048.1, on the reverse strand, counting down.
CGAGTCAGTTCAGACAGTACATCTGAGTGACGAGTACTTTCTTGACGAACATCGAGACGAACTAGGTGTACACCGAACGCTTTTAGGCGGCGCAGAGTATCAAGCAGAGAACCGTCTGCGATTACGCCCATGCCACATTCGTGCAGCGATTGGTAACATGCGTAAAGCGGTGTCCAAAGTTGCTCGATGTTCTGTAGTGTTTCTTTCTTCGGAACCTCTGTGTCATGCAATTTTGCATCCAGCACTTCTAGCGTGTTGTTCAGTAGAGTGCGTAGGTTCTTCAGGATTGCACGGTAAGCTTCGTGTTCATCACCTGCTAGCTCACGAACGGCATCATTACACTTAGTCATCGACAGTTCGGTAATCAGCTCGTTTACGTCGCCTAAGTAAAGATCGGCAGCTTTCCAACGAGATAGGCGCAGAACTTCCTTAGTGATGGTGTGCGTTACGAATGGGTTGCCATCGCGGTCACCGCCCATCCAAGATGAGAAGTGTACTGGGCGTGCATCGATCGGCAGGCCTTCACCAAGATAACCTTTTAGTCGGCCATCCATTTCACGTAGGAAGTCAGGAACGGCTTCCCATAGAGAGTTTTCTACAACCGCAAAGCCCCACTTAGCTTCATCAAGTGGCGTTGGGCGTTGTTGACGAATCACATCTGAGTGCCAACCTTGAGCGATCAGTTGCTCTAGGCGGCGTTCGGTTTTCACGCGCTCTTTGTGTGATAGGTCGCTTAATTCTAATTTAGACAGACACTCGTTGATCTTAACTAGCTTGTTGATCATGGTGCGACGAGTGATTTCTGTTGGGTGTGCAGTCAGAACGAGTTCAATGTTCAGGTCGCGAACGGCTTGAGCCGCGTCTAGCTTGCTGATGTCATTCTGGTTTAATTTGGAAAATAGAGATTGCAGCACGTCTGGTTCACAAACATGCTCCTCACAGTGGCGAGAGATGGTGTGGTACTGCTCTGCCATGTTGGTGAGGTTGAGAAATTGGTTAAATGCACGAGCAACAGGAGTGAGTTGTTCGTTCGGCAGGTTTTTGATTTCTTCAACTAGGCTGTCACGGTCAGCTTTGTTGCCTGCGCGGGCGGATTTGGAAAGTTTACGGATAGTCTCCACTTTCTCTAAGATAACGTCACCATGTGCATCTTGGATTGTGTTACCTAGCAAGCGTCCCAGCATGCTTACGTTACTCTTGAGAGCGGCGTATTTCTCGTTCATTGTCATCCTGCCTCGTAAAAAAATTACATCCATTGTTCCTTGTTAAGTACACAATCTAGCGAAAAGTGCTGTATCTAGTCAAATAAAGCATTCTAAGTTTGCAATTATTAGTTTTCGAAATGCGGGAGAAGTAAATTTTCCAAGACTTCGGAATAAAGTGAAATTTAATTACAAGATCAGGCTTTGGCTGGGATAACAGAATAAAAGCCACCTTTTAGGGCAGCTTTTATAAAAAAGTATCGCAAGGGTAGCAATAGCTAGAAACAATATTTACGAATAGATTTACTCAGAACATCAATCGTTGGATCGATAAAATCGAAGCTTAGGAACTCATCTGGTTGGTGAGCTTGGTCGATAGAGCCCGGCCCCAGCACTAAGGTTGGGCAAAGTTCTTGAAGGAAAGGTGCTTCTGTACAGTAGTTCACGGTTTGTGATTCAGTTTCGCAAACTGATTCCATGCCACCAATAAATGGATGGTCGTGTTGGCACTCATAACCTGGGATAGGTTCGTGCAGTGGCGTAATCTCGATTCTGCCCGGCCATTTTGCTTCCACTTCTTTAAGTGCGCTGCGCAGCATGTTATCCAAGCCATCTAGGCTGATACCTGGCAAAGGACGCACATCATAGTGCAGCTCACAGCAACCACAGATACGGTTGGCACTGTCGCCACCGTGGATATGGCCAAGGTTTAGAGTGGGGCTTGGAATTGCGAAACCCGGGTGGTGATACTCTTTGACTAGCTTGTCACGCAGTTGCATTAAAGCGAACAACACTTCATGCATGATCTCGATGGCGTTGACACCTAATGCAGGATCAGAAGAGTGACCTGATTTACCCGTTACTCGCACAGCGTTAGCAACATGGCCTTTATGGCCACGAATCGGCACAAGGCTGGTTGGCTCACCAATAATGCAGTAATCCGGTTTAAACGGCGCATTTTCAGTGAAATGACGCGCACCCAGCATGGTGGTCTCTTCGTCACAGGTTGCCAATACATATAGCGGCTTGGTCTGTTTGCTCCAATCCATCTTCTTTGCCGCTTCATAAACGAAAGCGAAAAAGCCTTTCATATCGGCTGTGCCTAATCCATAGAAGCGATTGTTGTGTTCTGTTAGTGCGTGAGGGTCGAAGTTCCAACGTCCTTCATCAAATGGCACTGTGTCGCTGTGTCCTGCGAGTAGCAAGCCACCTTCGCCCGATCCCATCTTAGCGACCATATTATGCTTGCCGGGTTCGACTTCCACGACTTCAACGCTAAAGCCTACGTCTTTAAACCATTGAGCCATTTTTTCGATCACTTTCTCGTTGCCATGATCCCAGCTTGGATCGGTCGAGCTAATAGAGTCTGTGGAAATTAGGCCTTTGTAGACCTCAAGAAAACTCGGTAATTGCATAATAACTTCACTTCTACTATTGACAGGAAAACCATAAGTCGGTAAAACACATATTAAATCATATTTAATGCATAAGAAATCAAATAAAGCTAAAAATTAAGTATGAATAGTCAAATTTGAAATGTAACTTACCTCAAAAATGGATGTGTTGAGATGTTGAAAACCACGATCATTGGCGCAAGCGGCTACACAGGAGCAGAACTGGCTCTAATGATAAACAGACACCCTGAGCTCACGCTATCAGGTTTATATGTCTCAGCCAATAGTGTAGACGCAGGTAAACCTATTGCGGCACTGCACGGTAAGTTAGCTGGTTTGATTGATATGCCAGTACAACCTTTAACAAATCCGGAAGAAGTAGCTAAACAGTCTGATGTGATTTTCTTAGCAACGGCACACGAGGTTAGTCACGACCTAGCGCCAATCTTTCTAGAGAACGATTGCCAAGTCTTCGACCTATCGGGAGCATTCAGAGTTAAAGGCGAAAACTTCTATCAAGAGTTTTACGGTTTTGAACATCAACACGAACAATGGCTAGACAAAGCGGCTTACGGTTTAGCGGAATGGAACGAACAAGAAATTAAAGAAGCTCAGCTTGTCGCTGTCGCGGGTTGTTACCCAACGGCATCACAACTGGCGATTAAACCTTTGGTTGAGGCCAAGTTACTGGATGAAAACCAATGGCCAGTGATTAACGCGACTAGCGGTGTGACTGGTGCAGGCCGCAAGGCGACGATGGTTAACAGCTTCTGCGAAGTAAGCCTGCAAGCTTATGGCGTCTTCAATCACCGTCATCAACCTGAAATGGCTGCACATTTAGGATGTGATGTGATTTTCACTCCACACCTCGGCAACTTTAAGCGCGGTATTTTAGCGACCATCACCATGAAACTGGCTGAAGGCGTGACAGAACAACAGATACAAGATGCCTTTGAACAAGCTTACCAAGGTAAACCAGCAGTGAGACTACTCGAAGAGACACTGCCAAGAATTCAAGATGTAGAACAGACACCTTTCTGCGACTTAGGTTGGAAGGTTCAAGGTCATCACATCATCGTTGTTTCAGCGATTGATAACTTATTAAAGGGTGCATCTAGCCAAGCGATGCAGTGTTTGAATTTACGTTATGGTTTTGCGCCATTAACTGCGTTAGTGTAAGGAAATCTAGATATGAGCCTTAATAATCAACCATTAATCATAAAGTTAGGTGGCGCTGCGCTATCTTGTGGTGAAACACTTAGCAAGTTATTTGGTGCTATCTCTGCTTACCAACAACAGGCACAACGACCAATCGTGATTGTTCACGGCGGCGGTTACCTTGTTGATGATTTGATGAATAAGTTGAACCTCGAAACCGTTAAGAAAGAAGGGCTACGTGTTACTCCTTATGATCAGATCCCAGTGATCGCTGGTGCATTAGCGGGCACGGCGAATAAATTACTTCAAGGTCAGGCGATTAAAGACGGTATCAATGCCGTTGGTTTAAGCCTAGCAGACGGTGGTTTATGCAAAGTGAGCGAACTGAACCCTGAACTGGGGGCGGTAGGAAAAGCGGAGCCGGGCGACTCAACCGTTCTGCAAGCGATTCTTAATGCGGGCGCACTGCCTATCATTAGCTCGATTGGTCTGACTGAGCAAGGCCAACTGATGAACGTCAATGCCGACCAAGCTGCGGTTGCCGTTGCAGGCGCACTTGATGCTGAACTGGTACTGCTTTCTGATGTAAGTGGTGTGTTGGATGGCAAAGGTCACCTCATTCCAAGCCTTAATCAACAACAAGCTGATGACCTTATTACAGGCAAAGTGATTACCGACGGCATGATCGTTAAGGTTCAAGCCGCACTAGAAGCCGCTAACGACCTTGGACGACCAATCGAAGTTGCCACTTGGCGATACCCAGAAAAGCTAACACAACTGTTTTCAGGTAAAAGCATAGGAACACAGTTTTTACCTCAGTAGGTCTCACAACGAGTCACTACTTAAAGAATTTAGACAAATTAAATAAACATATAATTATGAAGTCATTTCCAACGCTGACCGCCATGTGCAGTATGGAAACTAGGAGAAAGAAAATGAGCAAAGTTAACGTAAAGAAAGTTGTAGTAGCCTACTCTGGCGGTCTAGACACATCAGTAATCATTCCATGGTTGAAAGAGAACTATGACTGTGAAGTGGTTGCGTTTGTTGCGGATGTTGGTCAAGGCGACGAAGAGTTGATTGGTATCGAAGAGAAAGCAAAAGCTTCTGGTGCATCTGAGTGTTACATCGCAGACCTTAAAGAAGAGATGGTTGCTGACTACATCTACCCAACGCTGAAAACGGGCGCTTACTACGAAGGTAAATACCTACTAGGTACGTCGATGGCGCGTCCAATCATCGCGAAAGCACAGGTTGAAGTCGCACGTAAAGTAGGTGCAGACGCACTGTGTCACGGCTGTACTGGTAAAGGTAATGACCAAGTTCGTTTTGAAGGCGCATTTGCTGCACTAGCACCTGATCTACACGTAATTGCACCATGGCGTGAATGGGATCTAGTGAGTCGTGAAGAGTGTCTAGATTACCTGGCTGAGCGTAACATCCCTTGTACGGCTTCTCTTACTAAGATTTACTCGCGTGATGCAAACGCATGGCACATCTCAACAGAAGGCGGCGTTCTAGAAAACACATGGAATGCACCTAACGAAGATTGCTGGGCTTGGACTGTAGACCCTGAGCAAGCGCCAAACGAATCTGAAACAGTGACGCTTAAAGTTGAAAAAGGCGAAGTGGTTGCGGTTGATGGCGAAACAATGACGCCATACAACGCACTGGTTTACCTAAACGAGAAAGGTGCTAAGCACGGTGTTGGTCGTATCGATATCGTAGAGAACCGTCTTGTTGGCATGAAGTCTCGTGGTTGTTACGAAACTCCGGGTGGCACAATCATGATGGAAGCACTGCGTGCAGTAGAGCAACTGGTTCTTGATAAAGCGGCATTCGAATTCCGTGAAGAGCTCGGTGTTAAGGCTTCTCACCTTGTATACGATGGTCGTTGGTTCACTCCACTATGTAAGTCAATCCTTGCCGCGACAGAAGAGCTAGCACAAGACGTGAATGGTGAAGTGGTTATCAAGCTTTACAAAGGCCATGCAACGGTGACTCAGAAGCGTTCTGACAACAGCCTGTACTCAGAAGAGTTTGCAACCTTTGGTGAAGATGAAGTTTACGACCAAAGCCATGCTGAAGGCTTCATCCGCCTTTACTCGCTATCAAGCCGTATCCGTGCTTTGAATAGCCAAAAGTAATCCTAACAATGAGTTAGTGAGCTAGCCTTTGATGAAAGATTGAAGGTTAGTAAACAGACATTATTATGCAAAGCCCATTCACTATTGATTAGTGAGTGGGCTTTTTACTTTCTATTTGCCTAATAAATCAGCTTCGGTTTTTCCTATCGGATAGCATATAATTCGCGCTCCACGCTAAAAATAATCAATGGATTGAACTGTTGGTGAATAAATATGTGAAAATAATGAATTAATACTTTATTTTCATTTTGAATTGCCGTAAGTTTAAACCATCAGAAAAATACTGAATCTTAATCAGAATTATCATTTGCAAAAACAGTGAGCACTGTGCAATTAGGAGATACACAATGGCATTATGGGGCGGTAGATTTACCCAAGCAGCAGACACCCGGTTCAAAGATTTTAACGATTCTCTTCGTTTTGATTACCGATTGGCTGAGCAAGACATTGTGGGCTCAATTGCCTGGTCTAAAGCTCTACTGTCGGTCAACGTATTAACAGAAGAAGAGCAACAGAAGCTTGAGTTAGCGCTGAATGAGCTAAAACTTGAGGTGATGGAAGATCCTGAACAGATTCTACGTTCTGATGCAGAAGATATTCACAGCTGGGTTGAGCAGCAACTTATCGGCAAAGTCGGTGACTTGGGCAAAAAACTTCACACTGGCCGTTCTCGTAACGACCAAGTGGCGACAGACCTGAAACTATGGTGTCGTCAGCAAGGTAACCAACTGCTACTGGCATTGGATCGCCTACAAAGCCAAATGGTGAACGTTGCTTCTCAGCATCAAGAAACCGTGCTTCCTGGCTACACTCACTTACAACGTGCTCAGCCGGTAACTTTTGCTCACTGGTGCTTGGCTTACGTTGAAATGCTTGAGCGTGATTATTCACGTTTGAATGATGCGATTAAGCGTCTAGACACATGTCCGCTGGGTTCTGGTGCCCTTGCTGGAACAGCTTACCCGATGGACCGTGAAGAGTTAGCTCACAACTTAGGTTTCCGTCGTGCAACGCGCAACTCTCTAGATTCAGTTTCTGACCGCGACCATGTGATGGAGCTAATGTCGATTGCTTCTATCTCTATGCTTCACCTTTCGCGTCTTGCAGAAGATATGATTTTCTACAACTCAGGTGAATCAAACTTCATCGAGTTAGCGGATACCGTGACGTCAGGTTCATCTCTGATGCCACAAAAGAAAAACCCAGATGCGCTAGAGCTTATCCGTGGCAAAACTGGCCGTGTTTACGGTTCATTAGCGGCAATGATGATGACAGTAAAAGCTCTGCCTTTGGCGTACAACAAAGACATGCAAGAAGATAAAGAAGGTCTGTTCGACGCTTTAGATACTTGGAATGATTGTATGGAAATGGCAGCACTCTGTTTTGACGGCATTAAAGTGAACGGCGAACGTACACTTGAAGCCGCGAAACAAGGCTACGCGAACTCAACTGAATTGGCTGATTACCTAGTAGCGAAAGGGATTCCTTTCCGTGAAGCTCACCATATTGTTGGTGTGACGGTAGTGGCGGCGATTGCTAAAGGCTGTGCATTAGAAGAATTAACCATCGCAGAGATGAAAGAGTTCTCTGAGGTGATTGAGGAAGATGTGTATGACATCCTGACCATTGAATCGTGTCTTGAAAAACGTAGCGCGCTAGGCGGTGTATCTCCACAGCAAGTGGCTTACGCGGTTGACCAAGCTGAGAAACGTTTATCACAGCGTGATACGTCCATCGTCAAGGTTCGTCCTGCTCGTCTGACCGATATTGAAGCGTTGGAAGGTATGGTCGCTTACTGGGCGAACATGGGTGAAAACCTACCTCGTTCTCGTAATGAACTGGTGCGTGATATTGGCTCGTTTGCGGTCGCAGAGCATCATGGTGAGGTGACAGGTTGTGCATCACTCTATGTGTATGACTCTGGCCTAGCGGAAATCCGTTCACTGGGTGTCGAAGCTGGCTGGCAAGGTCAAGGGCAGGGTACCGCAATTGTGCAGCACTTGGTTGAGAAAGCGCGACAAATGGCCATCAAGAAGGTGTTTGTGCTGACTCGTACTCCAGAGTTCTTTATGAAGCATGATTTCTTACCAACATCGAAATCTCTGCTGCCTGAGAAGGTACTGAAAGATTGTGACCAGTGTCCTCGTCAACATGCGTGTGATGAAGTGGCATTGGAAGTGAACTTGGTAGAGCAGATAATTGCTAAGGTTAATGTTGCATAAGGCATTGATTTTATAGCTCCTAAAAAAAGATCAAAAATCTGATCTTTTTTGGGAACAAACTAAGAAAAGCCCGGTCTATTAAAGTACCACTGCTTTTTCTTAGAATTTTCTAAGAAAGCCCTAGAATCGATTGGTTCTGGGGCTTTTTTCTATCTGCTGTTCGGGAAATGACAATAGCTCGAAAATTATGATGAATTATCGGATTGTTTAGCCCTGTCTCTAATCACTACTCTTTATCCAATAAAGACTTCCAGCTAACGTTTTTTGCCCTTTAACGGTAGCACCACAAACTTCATGACCCAATGCAACGACAGCAAGCCACTGAACGCGAAAGCGGCCATCATCAACGCGATGGCATTGATGGTTTTTGGGTCTTCTCTGAAAAACAGCCACCATACTCCCCAACTCAAAATCGACAACACCATCAGCTGATTCATGCAACGCTGGCAGCGACCGAGTTTGTTACGGATTTTTTCACTTTTATTGCAATGAATGCATGTCATCTTGGGTTTGATTCGCGTTATGCTTGTTGCCCTGATAATAACACGTCACAAGATATTGGATCACGGTGACACAGAGAGAGAAAGTCGATGATTGAGCGCCAAGAAACCAAGCAACGTATGAGCCGTATTGTTAAACACAACGGTACTATCTACCTATGTGGCCAAGTTTGTGCTGATGCAACTAAAGACATCACTGAACAAACTCAAACCATGTTAGATAAAGTAGAAGCGCTACTTGAGCAAGCAGGCAGCGACAAAGAGCACATGCTGTCAGCAACGATTTACTTGAAAGACATGAAAGACTTCCAAGAAATGAATGCAGTTTGGGATGCATGGGTTCCAGAAGGCCACGCTCCAGCTCGCGCATGTGTGACAGGCGACATGGCTCGCGAAGCGCTACTTGTTGAGATCTCTGTGATTGCTGCTGAGAAAAACAGCTGTTGTTAAGTCATTCTTAGTTCAATGAAAAGCCTCGCTGTTATGCGAGGCTTTTTTATATGACTAATTCTGAAACAGTTAGCTAGATACTTTTTGCATTATGCTACGACCAACAACTTGACCCGACTTAGATTTCTTCGTGCGGATTAACAAGCCTTGATCCCAGTCTGTCCCAGCAGGTTGGTATTCCCATTTGACGAAATACTCTTTATTGTCAGAGCACACGTCACCCTGAACATAGTCATCTTGATCACAGAAGCGCACGACCGTGTTCAACTCTGTAAGGGTTGCCTGAGATTGTCGACCTGTTTGGTTGAACCACCAATAATCGATGTTAGCTAAATCTTCATAGGTGTATGGTTCGTCATGGGTATTGTCTTGTGCGGTTCCATTTTGACATTCCGAACCGCTGATGGTGACATTGGATTCTGAGAAAGAGTAGCTTTCCTTCGCTACGGAGTTGTCTGCGCAAATCTGAGTGTTAACCCATTCACCTTCAAAGTTTACGTAGCGCTCACCTCCAGCCTCATCTACAGGATAATAGAATGCGACTAACTGAGTGTTTCGGCTATCGGTGCAACTTGATGGCGATAGATCACAGCTATCTCCATTTAACTCTGTTTTGTTAGTAATCTCTGTGTAGATGCCAGTAATCGGGTCGTAAGCTCCTGAGATAACTTCACGCTGCCATGCGGAGTCGATATCTCCATCATCTTTATCGTCTCGAACTCGTTCATTGAAGTGATTTAACTCACTAATAGTGCTTGCTTGGAATGGACCAAAATTGAACTCATCCCAAGGAAATGGTTCGTTGGTTTCTTGAACACCTTCAGGGTCTTGCAGTTGGTAAGCGAATGTCCCATTTTTAATGATCGAATAATTTTCGTCGGGGATTCCATCACAGCTTTTATCAACAAAGTTATGGCCTGCCGCGAGGCAGTTTAAATAATCTTCAGCTCTGCTTTCCGAAAGGGATGTGTCGTTTGAGCCAGCAAGCATAACTACGTTTTCTGAATCTAAAGTGAAGTCCATAGATGTCATGCCACGAGTTTTTTCAAAGAGCTCGATTGGCAGGGTTTTATCTGCATGTACGTAGGTAAATGTTTGTGGGTCTAAGTCTGTAGCGATTTTATACTGAGTAACATCGATATAGCGTACGTGTTTATGACCACCTTGTGCGAACGGGTTGTTGGTATCAACGTCTCCACGCACCATTTCACCAAAAGAATCAGACATATGTGCGATAGCTTCAGCGTCAGTCACTATGTTCGTGGAAGCAACGCCAATCTCAGTTAAAAAAGTCTCAACACTGCTGATATTGTCGAGTCTAAGGTTGACTAACGCATCAGCAACTTGCTGATCGTCTCTGTCTTGTAGCTTTTCCGGGATAGTTAAAACGCCGCTTCCGGAACTACCAAATTGGTTATTAACAGACTGGAGTAGAACCGCTAAGTTTATCGCTCTGTTGTATTTACCAGCTGCTTCAAACGGTGTTACTACTTCTTGCACTGAAGCTGCTCCTACTTTTACACCATCAGGACCACCAATATAAAAGGTGACTGAATCGTTCGGGAGGGCGTTGAAATTCCCTTCTGAATCCGTTACTCCATTTAACCCTGAGCTTGTTGTGTATGATAACCCTTCAACAGCAGAATCAATAAATTGGTATGAGGTTATAGTTTCCTCGCTTGATCCTGAATTGGAGTCTGAGCCGCACCCAATTAAAGCCAAAGTAATGGTTGCTGCTAGCAAACTTTGTTTGAACATTACATCTTCCTTGTGAACATTTTAGTTGTAGTAAATTGCTGAAAATTCCCTTTATGGAATAAAGGTCACCTTTCGATGAGTTACTATTATAGAGGTATGCAAGGGGATGAATGGAAGTGTCGAAATGTATCTAAAAGTAACCAAGTGACTTTAATCATACTTGGTGTGGAAAACATTATGAAATATGTGGGTAAATAGAAAAATAGCTTACCAAAGGTAAGCTATTTATATTAAATATCAATAATTTAACAACCAGGGCCACAATCTAGGCAGTGTTTCACCATCTCTGGGCCTAGGTGCAGTTTCGCATTCAGGTCACGTAGGGCAGTTCGTACACCCTCTTCGATTACTGGGTGGTAGAACGGCATGTCTAGCATCTCAGAAACCGTCATCTTGTTCTGGTGTGCCCATGCTAATAAGTGAGCCAAGTGTTCTGCGTTTGGTCCCATCATCTCAGCACCAAGGAAGCGGCCTGTGCCTTGCTCGCCGTATACGTGCAGAATACCTTTGTTGCGAAGCATCACTCGTGAACGACCTTGGTTTTCGAAAGACACTTCACCCGTTGCGAAACAGCCACATGTGCCTAAGCGTGTGGTGATCTCTTTGTAGGTTTCACCAACCATCGCGATTTGCGGGTCAGAGAATACTGCCGAGATTTTAGAGCGGCGTAGGCCTGCACGAATCTCTGGGAAGCGACCTGCATTGTCACCCGCAATACGAGCTTGGTCTGCTGCTTCATGCAGTAGAGGCAGTTGGTTACTCGCATCACCAGCGATAAATATTGATGGTAGTGATGTTTGTAGCGTGTAGTGGTCTGCGATTGGCACACCACGTTCATCAAGCTCTAGAGAGGTATTCTCTAAGCCAAGCTTGTCAGTGTTAGGGCGACGACCTGTTGCTGCTAGTACGTATTCAACGACGTTAGTTTCTAATTCACCTTGTTTATTGATGAACTGGATTTCGACACGTGGCTCACCCGATTCAGTGGTAATGCGCTTCATGCTTTCGATTTTCACGTCGGCATCGAGATAGAACTCTTCATTGAAAGCTTTATCTGCATAAGCCATGATCTCTGGATCAGTTACTGGGCCAACTTGACCACCCAAACCGAACAGTTTGGTCTTCACACCTAAGCGGTGCAGTGACTGACCAAGCTCAAGACCAATAACACCAGGGCCAAATACCGCAACCGATTCTGGTAAATCATCCCAGCTGAACACGTCGTCGTTAATGATCAGGCGATCGCCAAGCTCATTCCAAACGGCAGGGTATGCAGGGCGAGAACCGGTCGCGATAACAATACGCTTAGCGGTGACAACCGTGTGGTCATCAATTTGTAGTGTGTTGTCATCTAAGAACTTTGCGTAGCCAGAGATCTTGTCTTGCTCTGGGATTTCATCAACACCTTCTAAAACAAAACCAACAAAACGGTCACGCTCAAACTTCACTCGGTTCATCACTTCACGGCCGTTAATCACGATATCACCTTGTGGGTGAACGCCAAAAGCCGGAGCTTTCTCGATTTGGTGTACGCTTTCCGCAGCTGCAATAAGCAGTTTAGATGGCATACAACCAACACGAGCACAGGTTGTACCGTAAGGGCCACCTTCAATCATCACGACACTGTCAGTGTGTGCTTTTGCAGCGCGGTAAGAACCTAAACCTGCCGTACCGCCCCCGATAACTGCTACATCTACATTGACTTGTTTCATAATAATTTTCTCGCAATGGCTAAATTTGGTTTGAACGAACCCCTCCAACTCTGATGATTTTTTGAGAGTCAGGATTGCGGGTCAGTTTTGTGATTCTGTTTTATTAGGTTTAGCTTGTGACTCTGCTTTTATTGCTAACTATAGGTTAGTAAAAGACAGGCGAGTCACCAGCTATATTCTTTTTCCCAAAACTCAGATAAGAGTGTTTGGAATAGCTAACCCACAAGAGGGTGGGTTAGCTGATACTTCTAAGCCTATATCGGCGATGAAGCGATTAGCCTAGGAAAGTTTCTAGTTCTTCACTACCACCGATGTGTTTGCCACCGATGAATACTTGAGGAACGGTAGTGCGACCAGAGATTGCACGTAGGCTTACTGTTGTTGCATCTTTACCTAGAACCACTTCTTCGTAGTTCAGACCTTTGTCGATTAGGTTCTGTTTTGCTTTCATACAGAAAGGACAGCCTGGCTTAGTGAATACTGTGATTGACTCTTGCTCTTTGTGCTCAGGAGCAAGGTAGTTAAGCATAGTATCTGCATCAGAAACCTTGAACGGGTCGCCTGGTACGTCTTCTTCGATGAACATTTTTTCTACCACGCCGTTTTTAACCAGCATGCTGTAACGCCATGAACGTTTGCCGAAGCCGATGTCGTTTTTCTCAACTAGCATACCCATGCCGTCTGTGAAATCACCGTTACCATCTGGGATGAAGGTGATGTTTTCCGCTTCTTGGTCTGCTTTCCAAGCGTTCATTACGAATGTGTCGTTTACTGAAACACACAGAATGTCATCAACACCGTTTTCTTTGAATACAGAGTGTAGCTCGTTGTAACGAGGTAGGTGGCTTGACGAACATGTTGGCGTAAACGCACCTGGTAGGCTGAATACGATAACTGTCTTGTCTTTGAATAGCTCTTCAGTAGTTACGTTAACCCATGCATCACCTTGGCGAGTTGGGAATGTTACTTGAGGGATTGATTGACCTTCTTTAGATGCAAACATATTGATTTCCTTAAATAGTATTTTTAATTTTGTTCTATCAGAGCTTAACGTTTTTCTTCGCTCTGTTTCGTTTCGTTGAGCCCATTATTAGATAAATCCTTTGATAGCTCTAATCGTTTGATGTTATGGTTTTGATAGGTAAATTCTATCAAGAGCATTTTTCTTTTAAATGTTTCTATTAGAACCCTTGTTCTTATTAAAACCTGAGGTAAGAGACTGATCATGAACATTCGTGACTTTGAATACTTGGTGGCGCTCGCAGAGCATAAACACTTCCGAAAAGCGGCAGAAGCGTGCTTTGTCAGTCAGCCGACACTAAGCGGTCAAATACGCAAACTCGAAGATGAAATTGGACTTCAGTTAACCGAGCGTAGTCCAAGGAAGGTGATATTTACAGAATCAGGGTTACAACTTGTTGAACAAGCCAAGCGTATTCTCAATGAAGTGAAAACTTTTAAAGATATGGCGAGTGGACACGGTGAAGCGATGACGGGGCCAATGCACATTGGTTTTATTCCAACCGTGGGTCCTTACATCTTGCCTAAGATTGTTCCTCATCTTAAAGAGAGCTTCCCAGATCTTGAGCTTTACCTGCATGAAGCTCAGACCCATCAGTTAGTGAGCCAACTTGAAGATGGCAAGCTTGATTGCTTAGTACTGGCTGCGGTTGATGAAACGGCGGTGTTCAAAGAGATCGATGTGTATGACGAGCCGTTAAGTGTTGCCGTTCCATGTGACCACGAGTGGGCTCAGCAAGACACTGTCGATATGCTGCAGCTAAATGGACAAACCGTACTTGCGCTAGGTGACGGTCACTGTTTGAGAGACCAAGCCTTGGGCTTCTGTTTTGCTGCGGGCGCCAAAGATGATGAGCGCTTTAAGGCAACCAGCTTAGAAACGCTGCGTAACATGGTCGCGGCGGGGGCGGGGATTACCTTGCTTCCTCAGCTATCGGTGCCGAAAGAGAAGCAGAAAGATGGTGTGTGTTACGTACCTGCTGTGAATCCAACACCTTCACGTCGCATTGTTGTTGCCTACCGTCCTGGCTCTCCATTGAAGGGACGTTTCGAGCAATTGGCTGAGACGATTCGAACTCAACTGGAGAAGACGGCTTAGCGCTTGAATTTAGAGCCTAGTCTGGTCAGATATAGATATAAAAAAAGGGTTGATATGAATGCATATCAACCCTTTTTGTTGGTTCATGTTACTAGGTTCTACAAACCTTAGTTAGAACAGTTCTTCTACTGCTTCACCTGATGAGGTTGAGTAGATGTCATCATTGAAACGTTCAGTGATGTACTCGGCTGGCTCTGTGCCTTTCTCGAAGTACTCGAACATTGATGAGCTATCGAACTTGTTGGTCAGTAAGCCAGTTTCACGGTCGATACGAACACGGACGATGTTCTCAGGAATCTCTTTACGCTCAGCAGGAACACCCGCTAACGCCGTACCCATGAAATCAACCCATGCAGGTTCTGCTGTTTTCGCGCCAGCTTCTGCACCCGTAATTTGGTTCTTACCAAGATTTGAGTTCGCTTTGGTTCTGCCTAGGTTGCGGTTGTGGTTATCAAAACCAACCCATACCGTAGCCACCATGCCAGGGCCGTAACCGCTGTACCAAGTATCTTTCGAATCGTTGGTGGTACCCGTTTTTCCGCCAATGTCACGACGCTTCAACGGCTGTGCACGCCAACCTGTACCGTTCCAACCCGTACCTGCGCTCCAATCACCGCCACCCCAGATGTTGCTGTACATCATTTCACGAACAAGGAATGCGTTCTGTTCAGAGATAACTTGAGGTGCGTATTGTACTTTGGCATCCACATCTTGCTCTGCAAACTCATCAGCTATTGGGTCTGAGGTCATTTGCTGTTGGCAATCGTCTTTACAAACCACTTTTGGTGTCGCTTCAAATTCAGTCTCACCAAATGGTGTCTCAATGCGGCTGATGTAGAAAGGTTCAACGTAGTAGCCGCCATTAGCGAATACTGAGTAACCTTGAGCTACTTTCATTGGCGTTAAGCTACCCGCACCCAGAGCAATGGTTTCAGAGCGCGGAACTTCATCAATATCAAAGCCAAATCGAGTTAGGTAGTTACGAGTATCATCTAGACCTACTTCGCGCAGTACACGTACCGCCATTACGTTTTTAGACTGAGCTAAGCCAATACGTAAACGAGTTGGACCCACGTAAGTCGGTGGCGAGTTCTTTGGTCGCCATGCGGTACCTTGGCTCTTATCCCATTGGTTAATCGGTGCATCGTTGATCAGTGAGGCTAGCGTTAAGCCTTTCTCAATCGCTGCTGAGTAGATAAAGGGTTTGATACCAGAACCCACCTGACGAATAGATTGCGTTGCACGGTTGAACTTGTTGTGGACAAAGTTAAAGCCACCGACCATCGACAATACCGCGCCGTTGTTCGGGTTCATTGCAACAAATGCTGTGTTCGCATTCGGTACTTGGCTTAGTCGCCATACAATCGGTGTTTCTGATTCTGCAGTCGCTGACTCTTCTGTCGGCTCTTCAGAGACTTCATCGCCGGTAACGGCTTCATGGCGAACCCAGATTTGTTCACCAACCGCCAGAATTTCTTTCGCTTGAGAAGGCGCTGGTCCTTGGCGGTTATCCGTTAGGAATTTACGCGCCCAGTTCATGCCTTGCCATTCGATAGTGCCTTCACCTTGGTTCTTAACCCAAATTTGAGCACTTTTCGAATCAACCGCGGTAACAACAGCAGGGACTAGGTCACCATAGGTTGGTTGAGACTTAAGGTGTTTAACGATTTGTTCTTGATCCCACGCTGATTGCGCAGTCTGCCACAATACTTTTTCAGCACCACGGTAGCCGTGACGCTCATCGTAGCCAAGTAGGTTCTTAATTGCGGCTTGGTTCGCTGCTTTTTGCAGTTTCGAATCAACGGTCGTGTAGACCTTCATGCCTGATGTATAAGCTTCTTCACCATAGCGTTCCACCATCCAAGCACGTGCAACTTCAGCAACATATGGCGCGCTCAGTTCGATCTCTGCACCGTGGTATTTCGAGATAAGCTCTTCGCTACGAGCGTCATCGAACTCTGCTTGAGTGATGTATTTCTCGTCTAACATACGACGCAATACAACGTTACGACGGTTAGTCGCGCGCTCAACAGAGTAAATAGGGTTCATTGTCGAAGGTGCTTTTGGCATACCCGCAAGGGTCGCAATTTCACTCAGCGTGAGATCAGGAAGATCTTTACCGAAGTAAACACGTGCTGCCGCGCCAAAACCATACGAACGGTGACCAAGGAAGATCTTGTTGACGTAAAGCTCCATGATCTCTTCTTTACTAAGAAGTTGCTCAATGTGGATCGCAATGAAGATCTCTTTGATCTTACGCATAATCTTTTTCTCATTAGATAAGAAGAAGTTACGCGCAAGCTGCTGAGTAATGGTACTAGCACCTTGTTTGGCTGAACCCGACATTGCAACCACGAGTGCTGCACGTGTGATACCGATTGGGTCAATACCTGGGTGTTCATAGAAACGGCTATCTTCGGTGGCAATCAGAGCCTCAACTAAGTGGCGAGGAATCTCGTCATAAGTGACTGGATTACGACGCTTTTCACCAAATTGAGAGATCAGCTTACCGTCTTGACTGAAGACTTGCATCGGCGTTTGGAGTTCTACGTCGCGCAAAGTGGCAACATCAGGCAACTCTGGTTTTACGTAAAAATAAAACCCGAAAATTGTACTGACTCCAAGAATCATGCAAATCAATGTAAATATGAATAATCGCTTTATGAACTTCACCGGATAATCCCTGATTAGTTAAGGCTGATAAGCAGCAAACCCTTGTACTCTAGGCTAAAAACTTAGCTTTCGTTTATTAACGCTTATTTAACTAATAATCACAACCCCTAGATAATCAACGAAATGCTTGGCACTTCAGGAGCTAGGTCACATGGGTTCATCATTAATTACAGGTATAGATATAAATCATCACAGCATCAAAGCCGTGGTACTAAAACCCGTGGGGGAGTTGTATGCCCTAGTGGGATACAAAGAGCTGCCGATTTCGGACGACATTTTTACAGCTAACCATACTTTGGAGTATCAGAAAACTGTTAAGAAACTTAAAGAACTTAGGAAAGGACTGCCTTTTGGCTGTCGCAACGTCGCCATTTCGGTACCTGATAACACGGTGATCAGCAAAGTACTGCAAATAGAGAGTGAGTTAGAAGACAGAGAAAAAGAGTTTTCTATCTATCAAACCTTCGCCCATCAATCTCCCTTTCCTATCGAGGAGCTGAGTTTAGATTTTGTAAAGCTGGAAGACAAACGATTTGGTAAAGGTTCGACAAGCAGTTATCAGGTATACGCCACTCGTAAAGAAGTTGTGGATAGCCGAGCGGATGCATTAACCAAGGCTGGCTTCAAACCTGTGGTGGTGGATACACAGGCGCATGGGCTACTTAATATCTGGCAATTGGCCTCGCGCCTGTATCCCGATAAGAAAAACTGGTTGCTAGTGGATGTTGGAATCGACCAAACCTCGCTAGGGGTTATCCCGCAGAATTCGGCGCCTTTCTATAAAGACATCGCCTTTGGCACTCAAGATCTTCGCAGCTCAGATGACCCGAGTGATATCGAGAGCGTGTTCGGTACTATGGAAGAGACACATCAATTCATTGTTAACCTGATTGAGAAGCTCAAGCGTCAATTGCAGCTCTATTCATCGGGAAATGCGCAGCAACCTATCTCAGGGATTTGGTTGATGGGCGAGGGCGCCAGCATCCCTATGGTAACCGAAGAGCTAGAACGCCATTTTCAGTTGAGCTGCGAGTCATTGAATCCTTTGTCTTTATTTGAGAATAAGGTCGCCAAGAGACGCCGACTGCCGATTGACTGGCAACACTTTGGTATCGCGGCGGGTATGGCGATGAGTGGGCTCAAGTGGCAGGGAGAGAAGCATGTTGCATCAAATTAACCTGCTGCCGTGGCGTGATGAGATTCGTGCTCAGCACAAGAAGCGTTTTATCCATCTGGTCATTCTTGGCGTCATCATTGCGCTTATAGGGCAATGGGCGGTTGGTCACTATTTTCACGATCAACAAGCCAAGCAGCAAGCTCGCCTCAATTACCTCAATCAGTACATTGCTGAGCTCGACCGACAAATTCAGTCGTTAAAAGTCGCAGAGCAAGAACACAAAGCCATTCTGACTCGACTTGATGTGGTTGAGTCGCTGCAGCTTGGCCGTAATAAGACCACCGACTTCATGAACTTGATGCCGGAGCTGATTCCAGAGGGTGTCTATGTCGACAAGATAAAGATGAATGGTCAGGAGATTGAAATGTCGGGCATCAGCGACAGCACTGCTCGTCTCGCCACCATGTTGGACAACCTCGAACGTTCAGATTCTTTGAAAGGGGTCGAGATGCACTCTATCGTTCATAACCGCAAGCGCTTCAATAAAGAGTTTCAGACCTTCAAGGTCTCTTTTGTGTTTAGCCCTGTGTCTTTAGAAAACACAACCGCGAGCAGAAAAGATAAGGGGGCGCATCATGGCTAACCTTCAAAATAGGATTAGTAGGCAAAACAGGATGAGCTTGCAAGATCTCGATGTTGATGAGATCACCGAATGGCCATTGTTGCCTCAGCTTCTCGTGATTCTGGTGTTGATGGTGTTAATCCAAGGTGTTGGCACTTGGCTGTATCTGCTGCCGCTCGACGAGGAACTGAAACAGATGAAGCAACAGGAGCAGACCTTAAAAACGACCTTGAGGATAAAGGCGAATAAGGTTGCAGCCTTGCCTAAGTTGCAGAGCCAGTTGGATGAGCTAACTAGTCGCTACGATTATCTATTAGAGCAGCTGCCCGTTCAAAAGGAGTTAGCGAGCATGTTGGCCTCCGTGAATGAGCTCGGCTTGGATAACTCGCTGACCTTCACACGAATCGATTGGGGGCAAAAGCAGAATAAGGAGTTTCTCTATCGATTGCCTCTCAATATAGAGCTGACAGGTGACTATCACGAGATTGGTGACTTCTCTGCTGCCATCGCCAAGCTGCCGCGTATTATTAGCTTTGATGATGTGAATTGGCAGCGAGTCAGTCAAGAAAGTAGCACGCTGCACTTTAGGGTTCGAGCTTATACCTACCAGTTTAAATCGGAGGTTAATGATGAAACCCAATAGCGCGTTTTACTCAATCGTATTGATGCTTGCGTTGTCAGGCTGCAAAGCTAATCAAGACTCACTGCAAGATTTTGTGGCGCAGGTTGAAGCCAAGGCGAGAAAAGACGTCGAGCAACTTGTCCCAGCAACTGAATTCACGGCGGCGACTTATCAGCGCCGATCTTTGCGTCCTCCCTTTGAACTGCCTAAAGAAGCCATTGTGCAAAACCAACCCTTGGTTAAGAAAGACTGTTGGCAACCCAGCGCCCGTTCTCGTAATGGCAAGTTAGAGAAGTACCCGCTGAGTAAGCTTCGTTTAAGAGGCGTGATGGGCAGTGGCTCAAGCGTGTTTGGCTTAGTGCAAACACCCAAAGGCAACGTGGTAAACGTCAAGAAAGGCCAGTTTATCGGCTTAAACAATGGCCGAGTTACTAAGGTGACGAGCCAATACGTTCAGATTAATGAAACTCTTCCAGATGGCTTAGGTTGTTGGCATAAGCGCAACGTTAGGCTGGCTCTGAAGTAAACCAATGTCACATGATGTGGATATGAGATGTAAATATGATTAAAGGAATAAGTGGATTAGTGAGCAAGGCTCTACAAGGTTTTGCTGTGTCTGTGATGTTGGTTGTTAGCGTGCTCAGCCATGCCGAGAGCTTACCGAACAAATTGGAGAATATTGATTTTAGGGTCAATAAGGATAAAGACGCCGTCATCATTATTGAGCTGGCGACCAGCACAGCAGTGGTGGATGTTCAACGAGCTCAGGAAGGGTTAAGTATCGAGCTAATCAATACTCAAGTTGATGATGACAAGCTCTACCTGCTGGATGTGAAGGATTTCGCTACCTTGGTTGAAGGCATTGAAGTCTATAAAGAGACACCAAGCACTCGGCTTCTAGCGACGATTAGCAATGACTATCAGTATGAATACAACCTAAAGGGGCGCTTTATTGAGGTGGTGATCAGCAAACCGGTGCTCGATGAAGCGACCAAAGAAAAAAGCGTTCTAGAGAAAGAGGGCAAGCTGATATCGATTAACTTCCAGGATATCCCGGTACGAAATGTCCTGCAACTGATTGCCGATTACAACGACTTCAATCTCGTGGTGTCTGATTCGGTAGCCGGAAACCTGACGTTACGCTTAGATGGCGTACCTTGGCAGCAAGTTCTCGACATTATCTTGCAAGTTAAAGGCTTGGATAAGCGTGTTGATGGCAATGTTATCTTGGTCGCGCCGAAAGCGGAGCTCGACCTTCGAGAGCAACAAGCGTTAGAGAAATCGCGCTTAGAAGAGGAGTTAGGGGAGCTTAAATCGGAAATCATCAAGATTAACTTTGCTAAAGCCACCGACATCGCTGACATGATTGGAGGTGAAGGTGCGGTCAGCATGTTGTCCGATCGTGGTTCGATTACCATTGATGAGCGCACCAACTCACTGCTCATTCGTGAATTGGAAGAAAACATTGCCGTGATCCGAGGCATCATTGAATCGTTAGACATTCCCGTGAAGCAGGTACAGATAGAGGCACGTATTGTCACGGTTACTGAGGGTAATCTTGATGAGCTTGGCGTGCGCTGGGGCGTTTCCTCAACCAACGGAAGCTTCACCGTTGGTGGCTCAATCGAAGGTAACCACCCATCAGCGATTACGCCGTATGACGACGATAGCGGCAGCAGCGTGATTGATGACTATCTCAACGTCAATTTAGGGGCAACATCGCCGAACGCCTCGAGTATTGCGTTTCAGGTGGCCAAACTGGGTTCAGATACCTTACTCGATCTTGAACTGTCGGCACTGCAACAAGAGTCAAAAGCTGAAATCATTTCTAGTCCACGCTTAATCACCACCAATAAAAAGCCGGCTTATATTGAGCAAGGTACTGAAATTCCTTACTTAGAGTCATCTTCAAGTGGCGCTACGTCGGTTGCATTTAAGAAAGCCGTGTTGAGTCTTAAGGTGACACCGCAGATCACGCCCGATAATCGTTTGGTATTGGATTTGAGCGTGACTCAAGATAGGCCAGGGCAAGTGGTAAAAACTGGAACCGGTGAAGCGGTCGCCATTGATACGCAAAGAATAGGTACGCAAGTGCTTGTTAATAATGGTGAAACTGTCGTGCTTGGCGGGATATTTCAGCACAGCGTGAGCAGTACAGTGGATAAAGTTCCTCTGTTGGGGGACCTGCCAGTTTTGGGCGCATTGTTCCGTCGCAGCTATGAAAATGTGGGTAAAAGTGAACTACTTATTTTTGTCACACCCAAAGTTGTGATTCAGTAATGAACAATTAGATTAAAAATAAAGTTGCATTAGTGGCACCTAACCTTGATAATTTCGGGTCTTATCACGAATTATCTGTGAGGAATCGGTGCCACGGGCCTTTTAATTTCAGTACTTGTACTGACCTACCTTGTGGCGATGTCATTGAATTAACGTTGTAAATTACTGCTAAAAACATGGCTGAGAAACGCAATATTTTTCTTGTTGGCCCAATGGGCGCCGGCAAAAGTACAATTGGTAGACACCTAGCTTCCCAACTTCATATGGAGTTTCTAGACTCTGACACTGTGATCGAAGAGCGCACTGGCGCAGACATCGCATGGGTTTTTGATGTTGAGGGCGAAGAAGGTTTCCGTAAGCGCGAAGAATCTGTAATCAATGATCTGACAGAAGAACAAGGTATTGTTCTTGCGACAGGTGGTGGTTCAGTGTTGAGCAAAGAAAACCGTAACCGTCTATCTGCACGAGGCATTGTTGTATACCTAGAGACAACAATTGAAAAGCAACTTGCTCGCACTAACCGCGACAAGAAACGCCCTCTACTTCAAACAGACAACCCGCGTGATGTGCTAGAAGATCTAGCTGTATCTCGCAACGCACTATACGAAGAAGTGGCGGACTACACAGTTCGTACTGACGACCAAAGTGCAAAAGTGGTAGCCAACCAGATCGTAAAAATGCTAGAAGAACGTTAAGTTCATTTTTTCGGAGAGCAAACCCATGGAACGGATTACGGTCAATCTAGCTGAGCGTAGCTACCCTATCTCTATTGGCGCCGGGTTATTTGAAGACCCGGCGTACCTTTCTTTTTTATCAGGTAAGCAGAAAGTTGTTGTTATCAGTAATGTGACAGTAGCGCCTCTTTATGCTGATAAAATTTTATCGCTATTGGATCAAGTCGGCTGTCAGACATCTCTTCTCGAGCTGCCAGACGGTGAACAGTACAAAACCCTTGAAACGTTCAATTCAGTGATGAGCTACATGCTTGAAGGAAATTACAGCCGCGATGTGGTGGTGATTGCTTTAGGAGGTGGTGTTATCGGTGACTTGGTCGGTTTTGCTGCCTCTTGTTACCAGCGCGGTATTGATTTCATTCAAATCCCGACGACCCTTCTTTCTCAAGTGGACTCTTCTGTTGGTGGTAAAACCGCAGTAAACCATCCTCTTGGTAAGAATATGATCGGCGCTTTTTACCAACCGAAATCTGTGATCATCGATACCAACTGTTTATCAACGCTTCCAGAGCGTGAGTTTGCAGCGGGCATTGCTGAGGTGATCAAATACGGCATCATTTACGATGAAGCCTTCTTTGATTGGTTGGAGCAGAATCTAGAGAAACTTTATCAACTTGATGAAGAAGCACTGATTACCGCGATTGCTCGTTGTTGTGCAATTAAGGCTGAAGTGGTGGCTCTAGATGAAAAAGAGTCAGGAATCAGAGCGTTATTGAACCTAGGTCATACATTTGGTCATGCGATTGAAGCAGAACTAGGCTATGGTAATTGGCTACATGGTGAAGCTGTGTCGTCAGGCACTGTAATGGCAGCTAAAACAGCTCAATTACAGGGACTGATCTCTCAGCAGCAACTTGAGCGAATTATTTCTATACTCAAGGATGCGAAACTACCAATCCATACGCCAGAAAGCATGTCTTTTGAAGACTTTATGAAGC
This sequence comes from Vibrio sp. 10N.222.55.C6, assembly GCF_041473395.1. Classification (NCBI taxonomy): domain Bacteria; kingdom Pseudomonadati; phylum Pseudomonadota; class Gammaproteobacteria; order Vibrionales; family Vibrionaceae; genus Vibrio; species Vibrio sp. 10N.222.55.C6. The sequence continues at coordinate 33,109 of NZ_JBFRSD010000048.1, read as the reverse complement.
ACATGATGCGCGATAAAAAAGTGCTGTCTGGTCAGTTGCGTTTGGTATTACCAACAAGTATTGGTACTGCTGAAGTGGTTGCTGATGTGCCTCAAGACATCATTAAACAAGCGATCGATTTCTGCCGTACTCTTTAAATTTGGTTGTGAGGTTGCCTAGCTAAACTCTAGGCAACTGAAGCGTTTTACTGATCGATCTTATCAGTAGGGATCCCCAATGAGTTTGGCTCATGAATTAAGAGTATTAGAGTTAGAATCTCAAGTTGAGCTGCTAGAGCGCTTACAGCTTTTGACTAACTTTGGTTCAAACCTTGTGACGGTGGCGGGCAAAGCTGGCTCTGGCCGATCTTGGTTGGCTCAGCGTTATCTTGAAGCATGGTCGACAGAAAAAAATCAGTGTTTACTGCTTTGTCATCCAAGCCAAGACGATCAACAACGCCGTGCGCTCATTCTTAGCCAAATTGTTTCTGATCCCCTGTTTAATCAACATGATTCTTTATCGGATAGCCTAACAAGGTTACTGGATGGAGAACCGTGTAATGTGGTTATCGTCGTTGATGATGCCCAACGACTTTCTGAGCTATTGGTATCCGAATTATGGATGTTGGTACTGGAAGCTCAATCAAACCCTCAATGGACGATCAATATCGTTCTCTTCTCGGAACCTGGCCACTTAGATACGTTATTAACGCGTTTGAGCTACGGTCAACAACACAAACCTATCGATCTTGAGATCGATGACCTTTCGCAACCAGAAGCTGAACATTTCTTTGAATCACTGGTGATTCGATATGTTGATGATGAGTCTGAAACTTGCGTGCGACGTGCGTTTAATAAAGCGCAACCTCTGCCCGGTGAGTTAATGGCTTTAGGAGAATTGAAAGTGGAAAAAAGGATTATTATTCGCTCAATTATTGGCTCACCCATCAATATCGCGATTGTGGTGGCCTTGCTGTTGATTTTAATTGGTGGTGGTTATTGGTGGATGTTCAGTCAACCAACCCCTGACGATAAAGCGCAATCTCTTATCGCTCCGATTGAACAGACAGCTATCCCAACTTTTGAAGTGGAAAGTGGTACCGAGCAAGCTGGAATCGACGGAATGGACGATTCTGAAGCCGAAGCTGACATGAGTTATCAAGGTGCTGATGACGACAGCTCATCTTTGCCACCGACTGTCGTTGAAGATACCGCGAGTGTTGGAGAAGTCGAACAAGATCAGCAGCGTGTCGTAATCACCTCTGATGTGGTTGATGCCTTGCTTGATGATAAACCTGAAAGTGCCGATACCAGTGCGATTGATGCTGCTGTTGAAGAAAACACAGGTGCCGCGGTGAGTTCGCAATCAGATGCAGACAAAGTGGAGTCACAGCCTTCAGCCGATGAAGCAACAGACCTAACACAGTCCACGCCACCGACTAAGAAAATTACATTCTCATTTTCTCGCGAAGAGTTACAAGCTATCTCTCCGCGAGCTTATACTTTGCAGTTGAGTGCGATGACCTCATTGGACGACGTACAGTCTTTCATTGAAGAGTATGACCTTGAGAACAAGGTTCGTATTTACCCAACACTTCGCAACGACACCAAGTGGTTTATTATCACTTATCAAGATTACCCAACGATTCAAGTGGCGAGAGACGCGGTAAGTGCGTTATCAAAACCCCTTCAACAGTTGGAACCTTGGGCAAAATCGATGAATCAAGTGCATCGAGAGATAGAACGTGCGAAATAACCCTGAGCTTAGCCTCAAAATATGTTACATTCCGCAGCCTTATTTTTGAGTTGATAGATAGAGCAGTAAATGAAAAAGCAGCGTGCCTTTCTAAAATGGGCTGGTGGTAAATATGGCCTAGTTGAAGACATCCAACGTCACCTGCCACCTGCTCGTAAATTGGTAGAACCGTTTGTCGGTGCCGGCTCAGTATTTCTGAATACTGACTTTGAACAGTACCTGCTTGCAGATATCAATCCCGATCTTATCAACCTGTACAACCTGCTTAAAACCGATCCTGAAACTTATATCACGGAAGCGAAGCGCTGGTTCTGTCCTGAGAACAACCGTAAAGAAGCCTTCTTAGATATTCGCGCTGAGTTCAATGGTACAGATAACGTCATGTATCGTTCATTGGCTTTCTTGTATATGAACCGATTTGGCTTCAATGGCCTATGTCGTTACAACAAGAAGGGCGGTTTTAACGTTCCATTTGGTTCTTATAAAAAACCTTACTTCCCAGAAGCTGAGCTGGAATTTTTTGCCGAGAAAGCGAAAAAAGCCACCTTCGTCTGTGAGGGATACCATGAAACCTTTAGCCGCGCGCGCAAAGGCTGTGTGGTTTACTGCGATCCTCCATACGCACCACTGTCAAACACGGCTAACTTTACCTCTTACGCAGGTAATGGCTTTAGCTTAGATGACCAAGCTGCACTGGCGGATGTTGCTGAAAAAGCAGCGATGGAACGCGGTATTCCTGTTTTGATTTCAAACCACGATACGACATTAACTCGTCGCTTATATCATGGTGCGGAGTTGAACGTGGTTAAGGTGAAACGCACCATCAGTCGCAATGGCGCTGGCCGTAATAAAGTTGATGAGCTATTGGCACTTTTCCATAAAGAGAAAAACCAGCAGCACGCATCAGCGGAACAGTAATGGTCAGAATATCCGCCAAACTCATTAAATTGAGTGACCAACGGATACTTTCTTAAACTAATCTTTCGAACTGCTAGGATCTGCTTAGGTGCTTAGGTAGAATTGCACACCAAATAGTCTTGGGATTGAGTCTTGTATTTGTGTATGAGATGTCACCAAGGCGGTGATATTCGCAATTTACTCACTCTTAAGAGGTTTGGTATGAAAGATTTTCTAATCGCTCCATCGATTTTGTCTGCAGATTTTGCTCGTCTTGGTGAAGACGTAGAAAAAGTACTCGCAGCTGGTGCTGATGTTGTGCACTTCGATGTGATGGACAACCACTACGTACCTAACCTGACTTTTGGCGCGCCTATTTGTAAAGCGCTGCGCGACTACGGTATTACGGCTCCTATCGATGTTCACCTTATGGTTAAGCCAGTAGACAGCATCGTGCCTGAGTTTGCTAAAGCCGGCGCTTCAATGATTACCTTCCACGTTGAAGCTTCAGAGCACATCGATCGCACTCTACAGCTAATCAAAGAGCACGGCTGTAAAGCGGGTGTGGTTCTTAACCCTGCAACGCCGCTTTCTTGCTTAGATTACATCCTAGACAAAGTAGACATGATTCTACTGATGTCTGTGAACCCAGGCTTCGGCGGTCAATCTTTCATTCCGCACACGCTAGATAAACTACGTGCTGTTCGTAAGCTGATTGATGAGTCAGGCCGTGACATTCGCCTTGAGATTGATGGCGGCGTGAAGGTTGATAACATCCGTGAAATCGCAGAAGCGGGCGCAGATATGTTCGTTGCGGGTTCAGCTATCTTCAATCAACCAGATTACAAAGAAGTGATTGATGAGATGCGTGCAGAGCTTGCAAAAGTAAACGCATAATCGTAAAACTACAGATAGATTGAATATTAAGGGGCTAATTTGCCCCTTTTTTACGTCTTATAGCTCAACTCATAAGACGAACATAATAAATAGGAAAGTAAGATGTCATTAAGCTCAATAAAACTGATCGCCTTTGATTTGGATGGAACCTTGTTAGACAGCGTGCCTGATTTGGCCGTTGCTGCTGACCAAGCTTGTCAGGAGTTGGGCTTCCCTTCAGTGAGCGAAGAACAAGTTCGCGACTACGTAGGTAATGGTGCTGATGTTCTTATCGGACGTTCACTCAGCCGTAACTTGACGGTTGACCCAAGCCTAGAGCCAGAGCTCCTGAAAAAAGCACGCATCCTGTTTGATGATTTCTATGAGCAGGGCGGTCACAAGCTAAGTCACCTTTACCCATCGGTTAAAGAGACGCTGGCTGAGCTGGATAAAGCCGGCTTCACTATGGCGCTGGTTACCAACAAGCCATCGAAGTTTGTACCAGACGTACTGGCGCAACACGGTATTGATAAGTACTTTGTTGATGTGTTGGGTGGCGACTCTTTCCCAGAGAAAAAACCGAACCCAGTCGCTCTGAACTGGTTGCTAGAAAAGCACAATGTAAGAGCGGAAGAGATGTTGATGGTTGGCGATTCAAGCAACGACATTAAAGCGGCTAAGAATGCAGGTTGTCACTCGTTTGGTCTGACTTACGGTTATAACCACGGCGAGCCGATTTCAGCATCAAACCCTGACTATGTCGCGGATAACGTCGCGCAATTACTAGATGTCGTTCTAGTTTCAGCATAAAGCGGACAAAAGTTAGCTAACCTACTAGCAAAATACTTATCAATGAGTACACTGGATGAGCCGTACAGAAGAGCTGTGCGGCTTTTCTATATTTAAGTTAAGAAGCTAAGCGTTCAATAAACTTAGCGAATAAGCAAAGGAATTAAAACCATGAGCAAGCCCATCGTATTGAGTGGTGTTCAACCATCTGGTGAACTAAGTATCGGTAACTACTTGGGTGCTCTACGTCAATGGCAACAGATGCAAGATGATTACGATTGCCAATACTGTGTTGTAGACCTTCACGCAATTACGGTTCGCCAAGATCCGAAAGCACTGCATGAAGCGACTCTAGACGCACTAGCAATCTGTCTTGCTGTCGGTGTTGATCCAAAGAAGAGCACGCTATTTGTTCAGTCACACGTACCAGAGCATGCTCAACTTGGTTGGCTTCTTAACTGTTACACGCAAATGGGTGAACTGAGCCGTATGACTCAGTTTAAAGATAAGTCTGCACGCCACTCAAATGACGTAAACGTAGGCCTATACGACTACCCAGTGTTGATGGCTGCAGACATCCTGCTTTACGGTGCTCATCAAGTGCCTGTAGGTAGCGACCAGAAACAACACTTAGAGTTAGCGCGTGATATCGCAACTCGCTTCAACAACATCTACGGTCCTGAAACGCCAATCTTCCAAGTACCAGAACCTTACATTCCAACAGTGAATGCACGTGTAATGAGCCTGCAAGATGCGACGAAGAAGATGTCTAAGTCAGACGACAACCGTAAGAACGTGATTACTTTGCTAGAAGAACCTAAGTCGATCATCAAGAAGATCAACAAAGCGCAAACCGATGCAGAAACACCACCACGCATTGCTCACGATTGGGAAAACAAAGCGGGTATCTCTAACCTAATGGGTCTGTACTCTGCAGCGACAGGTAAAACGTTCGAAGAGATCGAAGCGCAGTACCAAGGCGTTGAAATGTACGGTCCGTTCAAGAAAGACGTAGGCGCAGCATTGGTTGAGATGCTTGAGCCGATTCAAGCTGAATATCACCGTATCCGTGCTGACCGTGCCTACATGGACGCAGTAATGAAAGCCGGTGCTGAAAAAGCCTCTGAACGTGCTGCAGTGACACTGAAAAAAGCATACGAAGCAGTAGGTTTTGTTACTCGCCCATAGGGTGAACTAACACAACTCGCTTGAGAATTTGAGCCCAAAGTAGCTGTTGTTTACTTTGGGCTTTTTCATGCCCATTCCATTTGCCTTCCTCGAAACCCCCTTGTTTGAATTGATAATTTACCCAGTATTTAGCTAGCATATCCATCGCTGTAATGCTGTGCAGATGATCTTATTTGGCACCCTCAAGCTTTATAAAATCACACTCGTTTCTATATATGTTGGAAATATATAACGTGCCAAACAATTGATGATTCCAAAGTGATAAGTTCCTCATTTTCTTGCCAACTGACTTATTCCTTTCATAAATAAACCTGATAGTTACCACAAAATACATGACTGCCCATAGATGGCAGTGACTATAACTCGATGAACTCAGGTGAAACGGATGGCTCTTTTACACAAACCTTCATTGCTAGCAGTGGCAATTGGTAGCTTGTTAACTACAAGCGCACACGCTGATTTGTTTATTTCACAATATGTGGAAGGCGGCAGCTATAACAAAGCGGTTGAGATTGCCAATAGTGGCGATAGCAGCATTAGTTTAGATGGTTACTCATTGGCGAAATCTGCCAATGGCAACGGATCATGGGGTGCCACTTTACCTTTAGATGGACACGTTTTAGCACCCGGTGAAGTACTCGTGGTCGCACATTCTAGTGCGAGTGATGAGATTAAAGCTCAAGCTGACATCATTAATGCCTCTATCGCCAATCATAATGGTGACGACCCGCTGGCTATCTTGAATTCAGACGGCTCGGTACATGATGTTGTTGGTTTGATGGGCGATGTGGACTGGGGCAAAGATGTTACTTTGGTTCGTGCGACACAAACACCTTCTGCGACGTTTGATGCTTCACAATGGGTATCGCTACCAAAAGACAGCATTGAAGGCCTAGGTTCACTAGACAGCGTTGAACTGCCAGAAGCGTTCACTTGTACACAAGATGGCTCTGACCCAGTATTCACCACCATTCAAGAAATCCAAGGTGAGGGCGCTACATCGCCATTCATCGATGGCTACCCGTACATCACCGACGATGAATATTTCGTAAAAGGTGTGGTAAGTGCGGTAACAACAGGCCTAACTAAAGGCTTCTACCTGCAAGCACTTGAGGATGATTTCAACTCAAGCACTTCTGAGGGTCTATTTATTCATACCAACCAGTCGAGCTCAGAGCTAGTAGCCGGTGATGTAGTGTGTGTGAAAGGCAAGGTTCAAGAATACTACAGCCACACTCAGCTGAAAGTAGAAAACAACCAATGGCTAAAACAGGGCGAGCAGCAGGCACCTGAAGCGACGGCGATAGAAGTGCTAGACAGTGACGAGAACTTCGCTGCAACGCTTGAACGCTACGAAGGCATGTTGGTGAAAACAACCGAAGCGCTTGATATGCGTGTGACGCGTACCTTTGGTTATGACTACGCAGGTCGTCGTAACAACATGGTACTGGCGCATGAGCGTATTAACATGCAGCCGAACCAGCTTTTCGCCGCGGGATCTGACGAAGCGAAGCAGCAAACTGAAGACAACGCAGACCGCCGTCTTTTCGTTGAAACCGATCAAAAAGCGGCTGATGGACAAGTCCCTTTCTACCCAGATTTTGGCCGCACTGATATCGACCAAGATGGTTCAACAGAAGATTACATCCGCATTGATGACACCATTGTTGGCCTAGAAGGCGTGCTGACTTACAGCTACGGTGAGTACCGTTTAATTGCGACTAACCAGATCTCGGCTGAAAACTATGTGCGTAACGATCCGCGTACCGACAAACCAGACATGGATGAAGGCGACCTACGTATTGCGACCTTCAACGTATTGAACTACTTCAACTCTCCATTTGGTGGCGACGCGAATCAGCACGGCAATAACCGTGGCGCGAACACCATCACTGAGTTTGAGATGCAGCAAGAGAAGATTGTGAACGCGATCCTTCGTCTAGATGCAGACATCATTGGTTTGATGGAAATTGAGAACAACGGCTTTGGTGAAGGTTCTGCCATTCAACAGCTTGTGAATCAGTTGAATGATCGCATTGAGCGTAAGAAAGACCGTTATACGTTTGTCGCAGTTGATTCAAATGAAGATGGTGTAACCGACGAGATGGACTCGATTGGTACTGACGTAATCACAACGGGTGTCATCTATCGCAAGAAGGTAGTGAAGCTTAAAGACAGCCGCGTTATCGCGATGCCAAGCCAGCAAGCACCAGAGGTGTTAGACGATTCAGGTAAGGTGATTGAAGATGGTAAGAACTACCAGCGTGACTCGTTAGCGCCAACCTTCAAGGTTAAAGGTACCAAAGAGAAACTCACCGTAGCGATTAACCACTTTAAATCGAAAGGCTCTAAGTGTTGGGAAGATGCAGCACCGGTTGAACAGGGCGGTCAAGGTGGTGTTGATGCCGACAAGCAAGGCTCATGTGAGAACTTCCGCGTAGCTGCGGCGGTGGCACTGGGCGAAGCACTCGATGGCATTGAAGGTCATAAAGTGATTCTGGGTGATATGAATTCGTATGGCATGGAAGATCCAATGTTGGTGCTAACGGATTACTCTGAAGAGAAATACGGAAAGCAAATTAAAGCGGCGCGTAACACTTACATTGATGGTGTTGAACAGTTTGGTGATAGCGGTGCGGTGATTACTAAGAACTACGGTTACATTAATGCTGTAGCTAAAAAGCACCCAGACAGCTGGAGCTACTCATACAATGACGAAATGGGCGCACTGGATCACCTGTTGATCAGCGACAGCCTGAAAGACATGGTGGTGGATGCAACGGACTGGCACATTAATGGTGGTGAATCGACGTTGTTTGACTACAACGAAGAGTACAAAGGCGATCTGCCTAAGTACCAAGATCACTTCCGTTCATCGGATCATGATCCTGCGGTTCTTGAGTTAAGAGTCGGCGGTTCATTCGGCTTGGGTGCATTGATGTCATTGTTTGGCCTGGCAATGTGGCGTCGTCGCAAGTAGCTAAACTGTAAGTAGATTGGCTTGCCATACAAGCAAGCCAATTCAGATAACTTAACGCTATCTGTAAACAATTAAGGTCAACCTAGGTTGGCCTTAATTATTAGCGAAATGCAGTTTCCACTTGCCTTTCGCCATGGGTATTGCACAATACCGCCCCTATATCTCCCAATCATTTAGTATTTAGCAAACGATTTCGACCCATGTTACTTATCATCGATAACTACGACTCTTTTACCTATAACTTGTATCAGTATTTCTGTGAGTTAGGGGTCACTGTAAAAGTTGTTCGCAACGATGAGATTGATATTGCGGGTATTGAATCGCTGAATCCTAGCCATCTTGTTATCTCGCCAGGTCCTTGTACGCCTGATGATGCGGGAATCTCTCTACAAGTCATTGAACACTTCGTGGGTAAACTGCCGATCTTAGGTGTGTGTCTTGGTCATCAAGCCATTGCTCAAGTGTTTGGTGGTGAAGTAGTGCGAGCCAGACAAGTGATGCACGGTAAAACCTCTCCGATCCGCCACAACGGTAAGAGTGTTTTTCAAGGTCTCAATAACCCTCTGACTGTGACTCGTTACCACTCTTTAGTGGTGAAAAACGGCACATTACCAGACTGTTTTGAGCTGACGTCTTGGACGGAATTTGAAGATGGTAGCATGGATGAGATCATGGGTTATCAACACAAAACCTTGCCGATTGATGCCGTCCAATTTCACCCTGAATCGATTAAAACAGAGCAAGGACACCAGCTTCTCGCTAACTTCCTAGCACGCTGAGTGTTTAAATTTGACTCTTTCTCCGTCTAAATAAGCCAGTTTAACGTATTCCATTACCCGTTAAGCGTTTAAATTCGGGCGCTACGCGTCTTCATCCCTCTGACGCCGATCACTTTTTATAACATTTCTCCCTCGTCAGGCTAAGTTTTTAGCCTATGCAAAATTATTCGCGTTATTTCGTCTCGAACCCAATATACCGCAATGCCAGTAAGGCTTTGCTGTTGCTGGTTATACGTTTAGGTAAAAAAAGCTTCATAAAACAGATTAATTGATGCATAAATAGTCATAGGTAGTGACGTTTAGCTGGTTGTAAGGGATGGCTAAAGAATAATCCACTATTGAAAAGGTTAATTAAATGTAAATATAATGCTGCAGCGGGATTATGGCGAGACAAAATATCTTTGTCTCACTTATGAACCATTACGCTTATTTGCGAAGCTTGCGGTATCGAGAAGGAATGTACGATGACAGTGGAAAATAAAGTAGAACGTAGTCTGTTTAATGAGGTGATGGTGCCTTGTTATAACCCAATGGAAATGATCCCAGTAAAAGGGGAAGGCGCACGCGTTTGGGACCAACAAGGCCGAGAGTATATCGACTTTGCTGGTGGTATCGCTGTGAGCTGTTTGGGTCACTGTCACCCAGCAATGGTTAATGCTGTTACCGAGCAAGCAAACAAGATTTGGCACCTAAGTAATGTAATGACTAACGAACCTGCACTGCGTCTAGCGAAGAAGCTAACTGACGTATGTTTTGCAGAAAAAGTATTCTTTGCGAACTCTGGTGCAGAAGCGAACGAAGCAGCACTTAAGCTAGCTCGTCGTTGGGCTGCGGATGTTCACGGTCCTGAGAAATCTGAAATCATTGCATTCAAACAAGGTTTCCACGGTCGTACTTTCTTTACTGTAACCGTTGGTGGTCAAGAAGCTTACTCAGATGGCTTCGGTCCAAAACCTGGCGATGTAACTCACCTACCTTACAACGATATTGCCGCTCTAGAAGCGCATATCTCTGATCGCACTTGTGCCATCATGATGGAACCTCTGCAAGGCGAGGGCGGTATCATCTCTCCAACGGCTGAGTTCGTGAATACGGTTCGTGAACTGTGTGACAAGCACAATGCATTGTTGATTTTTGATGAAGTACAAACAGGTAATGGTCGTACTGGTAACTTCTATGCTTACCAAGGTCTGGGCGTGACGCCAGACATTCTAAGCACAGCGAAGTCTCTAGGTGGCGGTTTCCCTATCGGCGCAATGCTGACGACGTCTGAACTGGCTACACACCTTAAGGTTGGTACGCACGGTTCTACATACGGTGGTAACCCACTGGCGTGTGCGGTAGCTGAAGCAGTGGTTGACGTAGTTAGCCAACCTGAGACTCTAGAAGGCGTAAAAGAGCGTGAAGCGCTATTCCGTGATGGTCTAACTAAGATTAACGACAAATACCAAATTTTCAGTGAGATTCGTGGTAAAGGCCTATTGTTAGGTGCTGCACTGAATGACGAATGGCAAGGGCGTGCGCGTGACGTATTAGTAGCAGCAGGCGAGCAAGGCCTAATGGTACTGGTTGCGGGTGCAAACGTGGTTCGTTTTACTCCATCACTGGTTATCACTAAACAAGAAATTGAAGAAGGTTTATCAAAACTAGACAAAGCAATCGCTACGCTAGTTTAGCCTGAGCGGCGTCATAGGAATGATCGCCAATAGAGCGATCCCATGACGTTCTGCTAAAGGCCCAAGCTTCTGGTTTTGGGCCTATTTTGCATCTGGAGGGAATATTGATGCTAGTTGTTCGCCCAATAAAACTGTCTGATTACGATGCGCTGCACACCTGTGCAGTTGAATCAGGTCATGGATTCACATCTCTTCCGGTTAACGAAGAATTGTTAACTAACCGAATTACCCATTCTGAATACAGCTTTGCGAAAGCAGACGTGACCGAACCCGGTGATGAAGGCTATCTAATGGTGGGTTTCGACGCTGAAACTGGCGAAGTTGCTGGTACAACGGGTATCGAAGCTTCCATTGGCTGGGATGTGCCTTTTTACTCGTACCACATCAGTAAAGTGGTTCACTCTTCACAGCGCCTTAAAGTGAATAACGTGGTTAAGCTGTTGACGTTTGGTAATAACTACACAGGCTGCAGCGAAATTTGTACGCTGTTCTTACGTCCTGATTACCGCAAAGGCTTAAACGGTCGACTGATGTCTAAGTGTCGTTTCCTACTGATGGCTGAGCACCCAGAGCGTTTCTCAAAAACGATCTTTGCTGAGATGCGTGGTGTATCAGATGCGGAAGGCAATTCTCCTTTCTGGCAATGGCTGCAAGAACATTTCTTCTCGATTGACTTCACGCTTGCCGATTACCTAACCGGTATTGGTAAGAAAGGCTTCATTGCTGACCTAATGCCTAAGCTACCTATCTACGTAAACCTACTGAGCAAAGAAGCTCAAGCGGTGATCGGAGAGGTACATGACAATACGCGCCCTGCACTTAAGTTGCTGGAACGTGAAGGTTTCACCAACCGTGGTTATGTCGACATCTTTGATGCAGGCCCAACGGTTGAGTGTGATCTAAGAAACATCGAATCTGTGCGTCACTCAATTCGAGCACAGGTTCAAATTGCAGAGCACTCTAGCTCTAAAGACTTCCTAATTGGTAATACCTCGTTTGAGAACTTCCGCGCAGTAGCCGCGAAAGGTGCGTATGACCAAGCAAGCGACACAGTGATTTTATCATCTGAAGTAGCAAGCGCTCTTGAAGTAAAAGAAGGCGAATTCGTTCGCATGTTGGCTCAATAAGAGCGGCGATTATCTGTCGAAGATTTTAAGGATAGAAGTATGACTCAGTGGATAGCAGGACAGTGGGTGGCAGGTCAAGGTGACGCCATGACATCAGTAAGCCCATACAACAATGAAGTAGTGTGGCAGGGTGATAGCGCGACACCAGCACAGGTTGAATCTGCAGTAGCAGCAGCTCGTGAAGCCTTCTTGGTTTGGAAAAAACTGAGCTTTGCAGAGCGTGAAGCGATCGTGTTGAACTTTGCTGAGAAAGTTAAAGAGAACAGCGAAGAAATCGCGCAAATCATCGCGAAAGAGACGGGTAAACCGATTTGGGAAACTCGCACTGAAGCGGGCGCAATGGCGGGCAAGATTGCTATTTCAATTCGTGCTTACCATGAGCGTACCGGTGAAGCTTCTCGTGAAGGGGCAGGCAACCAGATTGTACTGCGTCACCGTCCATTAGGCGTGATGGCAGTATTTGGTCCTTATAACTTCCCTGGTCACCTACCTAACGGTCATATTGTTCCTGCACTGCTATCGGGTAATACCGTGGTATTTAAGCCTTCAGAGCAGACACCTTGGACGGGTGAGTTTGCGATGAAATTATGGCAAGAAGCGGGTCTTCCTGCTGGCGTAATCAACCTAGTACAAGGCGCTAAAGAGACAGGTATCGCACTGGCCGATGCTAAAGGTCTTGATGGCGTGCTGTTCACAGGTAGTGCTAATACGGGGCATATCCTTCACCGTCAATTCGCAGGTCAACCGGGCAAGATGTTGGCGCTAGAGATGGGCGGCAACAACCCTATGGTGATCACTGACCAATTTGGTGATGCTGACGCGACGGTTTATACCATTATCCAGTCGGCCTTCATCAGTGCGGGCCAACGTTGTACATGTGCACGTCGCTTGTATGTACCTGTTGGAGAGAAGGGCGATCAACTGCTCGATAAGCTCGTTGCTGCTACCTTGAAGATTCGTGTTGATCAGCCATTCGCTGAGCCAGCACCCTTCATGGGGCCACAAATCTCTGAAGCGGCGGCTAAGTTCATTCTGGACGCGCAAGCTAATCTGCAATCGTTAGGCGGTGTCAGCCTAGTAGAAGCAAAAGCGGGTCAAGCGGCGTTTGTTTCTCCGGGCATTATCGATGCAACTAACATTGCCGAACTGCCAGATGAAGAGTACTTCGGTCCATTACTGCAAGTGGTTCGTTACCAGTCACTAGAGCAAGCGGTTGAACTGGCTAATGACACACGTTTTGGTTTGTCTGCAGGCTTAGTTTCAACAGACGATTCAGAGTGGGAATACTTCGTTGACCATATCCGTGCGGGTATTGTTAACCGTAACCGCCAGCTAACAGGCGCAAGTGGTGATGCACCATTTGGTGGCCCGGGGGCTTCGGGCAATCTACGCCCAAGTGCTTACTACGCCGCGGACTACTGTGCTTACCCTATGGCTTCAATGGAAGGTGGTGAAACTCAACTTCCAGCAACGTTTAGCCCGGGTATTGAGCTTTAATTTCTGAACTACAGGTTTATGAACCATAGATTTATGAAGCACAGGTTTATGGACCGTGGTTTTATAAGCTTAATGCTTTTTTGACTTAGGCTTATAAGGTACTAGGCTCATTCGTTAACTTTGAAATAAGGAAGTGGTGTTATCGCTTCCTTTTTCCATCACGCCCAACACCTAGATTGGGCGGTAGATAATAATAGAACAAGTATGTCACAGGCTGATGGCTGCTGACTCTGTGTCCAGCCTCTCCCTCTCTAATCCAAATTACTAGCTTGCTAGAACCTCTGACAAGGAGTCACCATGACGCCCGATCTACTCTTTAAATCACTTTGGGACGATTACATTCACAGGCTTTGTCCATCGGCTGAGAAAGTACATCACTTGCTGAAAGAAGACGAAGCTCTGATTAATGACCATATTGCACTGCGTACTTTCAATGTTGCTCCGCTAGGTATTGAAACATTGGCTAAGCCTTTCCTTGAGCTAGGTTATAAAGCGTGTGGCGATTACTTGTTTGAGAGTAAGAAGCTAGTCGCGAAGCATTACGAGCACCCAGATCCAAATCAACCTAAAGTGTTCATTAGTGAGTTGAAGGTCGAAGAGTGTTCAAGTGACTTACAACAGATCGTTGCTAAATTGGTTGAGCAAGTCGACGTAAGCAAGCTTCAAGGCCATGAGTTCTTGTTTGGTGGTCGTCTTTGGGATTTGAGCTTCGCTGACTTCCAAGTACTAGCGAAAGAGAGCGAATACGCGTCTTGGCTCGCGGCTCATGGATATGGTGCAAACCACTTTACGGTGAGTGTGAACCAGCTAAATGAATTTGATGAAGTGCAGGCGGTGAATGACTACCTGAGCGAGTCAGGCTTCACGATCAATGCATCTGGCGGTCAGGTTAAAGGCTCTCCAGAGGTCTTATTAGAGCAATCATCAACAATGGCAGACAAAGTCCCAGTTTCATTTGTTGAGGGCAATGAGATGATTCCTGGAGGCTTCTATGAGTTCGCTAAGCGTTATGCGATGGCTAATGGTGAGCTTTATACCGGTTTTGTGGCAGCATCGGCTGACAAGATCTTCGAAAGCACTAACGGTTAAAGAAAGATACGAGTACGGACTTTACCCTAAAGATGCAGATAGGCTTCGCTTCGAGAGTGTTTGCGCTTCGAAGCTGTAGGTGTTTCATTCGTATTTTCTTTGTAGATCTTTAGAAAACAAAAAAGCCACCAAATTTGCATTTGGTGGCTTTCAAATTTTAGGCTCAGTTAATCGAGATTAACGAGTGCCATATACCACGATAGTTTTACCGTGTGCAGAAATTAGGTTCTGCTCTTCTAGCATCTTCAAGATACGACCAACTGTCTCACGAGAACAACCAACGATCTGGCCAATCTCTTGGCGAGTGATCTTGATTTGCATGCCGTCAGGGTGAGTCATTGCATCTGGTTGTTTTGCTAGGTTTAGTAGCGTTTGTGCGATACGACCAGTTACGTCAAGGAACGCTAAGTCACCAACTTTTTGGCTAGTTACTTGTAGACGGTTTGCCATTTGCGCTGATAGACGCATTAGGATGTCTGGGTTCACTTGGATAAGTTGACGGAATTTCTTGAAAGAAATTTCAGCTACTTCACAAGGAGATTTTGCACGAACCCAAGCTGTACGCTCTTGGTCTTCTTCGAATAAGCCTAGCTCACCGATGAAGTCGCCTTGGTTTAGGTAAGAAAGAATCATTTCCTTACCTTCTTCGTCTTTGATAAGAACTGCCACAGAACCTTTAACAATGTAGTACAAGGTTTCTGCCTTTTCACCAGCATGAATCAAAGTACTTTTTGATGGGTACTTATGAATATGACAGTGTGAAAGGAACCACTCTAATGTTGGATCGGTTTGAGGTTTACCTAGAACCATAATATCTCACTTCCTCTGCAGGGTATGCTTGCCGCTTTCCGTATTTTAGCTAAGCCTGGATTGACTTGTAGGATAAGAGCACTCGTTGAGCGCTGCAAGCTATCTTGTGTTTCGTTTAAGAATAGTATCCTTTTTCAGGTACTATTTCTTGATTTTAATCGTGACCAAGCTACGATTTTTTACGCAAAATTGTGCACATGATCACGGTATGAAAAGTAATCAACCAGAATGGTGCTCTGTTAACCAATTTTTCCGGTTTCGATGAGTTGTTGTAGGATCGGCCTTACAATGAGCTCCATAGCAAAACTCATCTTCCCTCCTGGTACCACAAGCGTGTTGTGGCGAGACATAAATGAGCCATCAATCATAGCTAAAAGGTAAGGGAAATCGACGTTTTTGATGCCGCGCAAACGTATAACAACGAAGCTTTCGTCTAAACTTGGAATCCCTTTGGCGTTGAGAGGGTTAGATGTATCTACGGTTGGAACACGCTGAAAGTTGATGTGAGTGCGCGAAAATTGCGGGGTAATGTAGTTAAGGTAATCATCCATCGAACGAACAATGGAATCCATTACGGCTTCGCGTGAGTGGCCACGATCGCGGGTGTCACGAACGAATTTTTGAATCCACTCTAGGTTTACGATAGGTACCATGCCAATCAGCAAATCGACGTGTTGAGAAACGTTAATGTCGCCATCAACCACACCGCCGTGCAGGCCTTCGTAAAACATCACATCGGAGTTTTCAGGGATCTCTTGCCATGGCGTGAAGGTGCCCGGCATTTGATTGTAAGGCACGGCTTCATCGAAGGTGTGTAGGTAGCTTCTTACTTTACCTGTACCTTCGTTACCGTATTTACGGAAGAACTCTTCTAGCGCACCAAAGTCGTTGGCTTGAGGACCAAAGTAGCTGATGTGCTTACCTTGCTCGCGCGCTTTACGGATCTCGACATCCATCTCTGGGCGAGTGAAGCGATGGAAACTATCCCCTTCAACCCAAGCGGCCTTCACGTCCATCATATTGAACATTTTACGGAAGGCTTCTGAGGTGGTGGTGGTGCCGGCTCCAGATGAACCCGTCACCGCAATAATTGGATGTTTAGCGGACATGACAACCCTTGTCTTTTGAGTAACTTACTTGTTAGCAATCGTTTACCACTATAACACGGCTCCTTTATGAGCGCAGCTTAGAAGCGTTTTGTGACTTGAATATCAACGGTTTCATGGAGCTCAGAAAACACAATGCTGACTTCTCCTGAAGCTAATTGATGTTTCACTTGATCAATCTTGTTTTGCAGTGAAACCTCTACGTCGCCGTAGTCTGTGCCTTCACGCAGCACGAACTCTTTGATGAGGTTTTCCAGTGTCTCTGGCGCAATGTCTTGCCATGGGATGATCATAAATACTTCTCTCTTTTATGTTCATAAATAGGTTTATTGATGTAGAAATGCGTGTGCTTAGTATTGTTTTACTTCTATTTACTAAGGCTCGGTCATTATGCCGAATCTTGGATACTTTCATAGTAGGCAGGCAAGGCTTCTTCTAACCAAAACCTTGGCTTGAGTGTACTGCCAGTAATAAACCCAACATGGCCGCCTTTTTGAAACAGTCGATAATCGATGTTATCGGGCAGAACAAATTTTGGGATCACATCATCGGTCATGAAAGGGTCGTCTTTGGCATGAATGATCTGAGTCGGTAGTTTGATCTTATTGAGCTTAGGCAGAGCAGAACATTGCGCATAATAATCTTGGGCATTTTTGAAGCCGTGCAGAGGCGCAGTGATTCGTTCATCAAACTCATACAGTTTGGTGATGTTCTTGATGGCTTCAGCGGTGATGCCAAGTTTTTCCTGCAGCAGGTTAACCTTTTTTAGCGCATTCGATTTTAGAGAGTTGAGCAGGTACTTCTTATAGAGCTTGGAGAAACCACGCTCAATACGACTAGAGCAACACGCTAAGTCAAAAGGAGCAGATACGATGGTCGCCGCCGACAGCAATGGGTCGTCTGCGTACTCAGCCAAATAGTTCGCCAGCATGTTTCCACCTAAAGATATGCCAACCGCAACCTTAGGGTTATTCGGAAACTGGGCGTGCAGGTGTCTTAGAAAAAAGCGCGCATCTTCGACTTCACCTGAATGGTAAGCGCGAGCCAGGCGATTGGGTTTTCCGCTGCAGCCTCTGAAGTGCATCATCACGGACAACCAACCATCTTTAGCAAACGCATTCATTAATCCATTGGCATAAGGGCTCTCAAAGCTACCTTCTAAACCGTGGAATAGAACGAATATCGGCTTGCTACTGCGATCATTTTTATTTGAGGTGTCACCGTCTGGTGATTCGCTCCAAGCAAGATCAAGAAAGTCACCATCGGGTGTTTCTAAGGTTTGCCAGTGAGGATGAAACAGCGCCTGCTTTCGAATAAACCGTGGCACTAAGGTTTGTAAGTGCGGATTAGAGAGACCAGCAGCTGCGGTAAATATTGTCATAAAAACGATCCATGCTTCTTTATACGGGTTTTGATAACGTGTTGAGTTTGTAACGAAACGCCCACGTTTTTATTTGAGCTTGGTTGATTCTCGGCATAAGCGCAAGGCTTCACTTATACGAGATACAAAAACAGACTATGGGTAACCGTTTGAATAATATCAAGGTTAAGCTTGGATCTTGATTGAATAAAAGGGAAAGAGAACGAGCTAGGGCTGTGGTGCTGGTTCAGAAAAAGCGTCGCAGAGGTTTTCAGCCCCTAATAAACGACAGTACTGAAAAGTGAGCGGTGATTGCTGGTTAGCGTACAGTTGTAGGGAGTTTATACAGTCGACCAGATCGGACTGTTGTTGCTTTTCAAGCTGTAACTCAAACTTTAGCGCTTCACGGTATAGAGAGTCGACAACGTGTGCTTTGAGATGCTTACGTAGCTCTCGATAACTATGAAGCAGGGTTTCAGAGCGGCTCAAGCACTGTTGAACTTTGTGCCACTCTTCTTCGGCAAAAGACAATTGCTGCTCATCAAGCCATTTGAGCAGCAGCAGTAGATTGACGTTGCCGTGAAACTGGTTTTGTAAAGCTAGGCACGCATCCTTTACACCACGCACACTGTAATACTGAAGGCTAAATTGCCATAGTCGTTCCAGTGTTAGTGATATTGGGGCGTGCTCTGGGCTCATAAGCTATCCATATCCTGTTCCATCTGCTCAAGCTCTTCTTGAGTGGACATCCAATCCATTTCAACTTCTTCTAGCTGTGACTTACTGCTCGCTTGGAGAGCGAGTACTTTATTCAGTTTAGCCTTATTTTCAGCTTCATACAGTGAAGTGTCGGATAATTCTTGCTCGGCTTCTTCAAGAGCCTGCGTTAACTTATCCATCTGCTTTTCAAATTGACTCAGCTTTTTACGAATTGGTGCCGTTAGTTTACGGAACTCTGCTTCTTTACGTTTCTGATCTTTTTTTGCTGCTGCACTGTTGGCGCCGTCTTTTGCTGGTGCCAATGCTTGTGCTTCTTTGCGTTCAACTTTCTGCTGTTCGGTTAGCCACTTGTAGTAATCGCTTAGGTCACCATCAAACGGTGCCACTTGGCGGTCGTGTACCAAATACAAATCATCGGTAGTCGCACGGAGTAGGTAACGGTCATGCGATACGATAACCATTGCGCCTTCAAACGTCTGCAATGCAAACGTCAGCGCCTGACGCATGTCGAGATCCAAGTGGTTGGTTGGTTCATCGAGCAGCAACAGATTCGGTTTTTGCCATACTAGTAGCGCCAGAACTAAACGCGCTTTTTCACCGCCTGAGAAGGGGGCTACTTTATCGAGCGCTTTTTCACCTTGGAAACCGAAGCTACCTAGGTAATCACGCAGTTGTTGCTCTGTGTGTTTAGGGGCAATCTGCATCATGTGTTGCAGCGGTGTTTCTTCTGGGTGCAGCGTCTCTAACTGGTGCTGTGCAAAGTAACCCATCTTAACGCCTTGTGAATAGCTCAGTTCACCACCTTGCTGTTTCAGTTCGCCAGAAAGGAGTTTAATCAGCGTTGACTTACCAGCGCCATTTCGGCCAAGTAGACCAATACGACTGCCCGGTACTAGGTTCAAGCGAATCTTCTCTAGAATCAGGTTGTCATCGTAGCCCGCAGAGACTTCATCCATCATCATGATTGGATTTGGTAGCGCGTCTGGTTCTCTAAACTCAAAGCTGAATGGGTTATCAAATTGAGCGGGCAGCACTTGTTCCATTTTCTCTAGCGCTTTAATACGGCTTTGCGCTTGGCGAGCCTTTGAAGCTTTGTAACGGAAACGGTCAATGTAGCTCTGCATGTGAGACATCTGTTTCTGCTGCTTTTGGTACATCGCTTGTTGCAGAATCAGTTTTTGCGCTCGTTGGGTTTCGAACGATGAGTAGTTACCCGTGTACTCATTGAGCTGTTGGTTTTCAACGTGCACGATGCGGTTGACGATAGGGTCTAAGAAGTCTCTATCGTGCGAGATAAGCACTAGCGTGCCAGGGTAGCTTTGTAACCAACGCTCGAGCCACATTACTGCGTCTAAATCCAAGTGGTTGGTAGGCTCATCGAGTAGCAGTAGGTCACTGCGACACAGTAGGGCTTGCGCTAGGTTCAAACGCATACGCCAACCACCTGAGAATTGAGTCAGGTTCCATGTCATTTGTTCTTGGCTAAAGCCTAGGCCATCCAGTAACTCGGCAGCACGTGCCTTTATGCTGTAACCACCAATGGTTTCAATCTTGCCGTGGATCTCTGCTACCAATGTGCCATTGTCGGCTTGTTCAGCTTTCTCTAGTTGATCTTCAAGGCCGCGGTATTCACGGTCGCCATCAATCACGTATTCAATTGCTGTTCTTTCTAATGCAGGTGTTTCTTGAGCAACCCAAGCCATTTCCCAATGGGCTGGTTTACTGAATGAACCCGCATCAATAGACAGTTCGTCCTTAATTAAGGCGAATAGCGTAGATTTACCACAGCCGTTTTTACCAACCAAACCGATCTTGTCGCCAGGGTGAAAAGTCGCAGATGCTTGGTCGAGGAGTGGCTTACCGCCGCGTAGCAATTGAATATCAGAGAAAGTAATCATAATTGAAATAGCATAGAAATTAGAGGTGAACAGACGCCTGCATAGTAGGCTGAAACCAGATAAAAGTCGATCACAATGCAATTTGCGTTATGATGCCAATAACATATTAATAACTTTTGCTTAAATTCTTGTGGCCTTGCCACCGTTTAGCCCTCAAAGGAATGTTTCAAAGGAATGAGTAATACTCCCTCGACAGACAAAGTCGTGCCAAAGGTGTTGATCATCTACGCGCACCCAGAGCCGCAAACCTCTATTGCTAATCAGATGATGGTTAAGAAGGTAGAGTCGCTCGGTCATGTCAAAGTTCATGATCTCTACGCCATCTACCCAGACTTCTTTATCGATGTGCCTTATGAGCATGAATTGCTCCTTCAATACGATGTGATCGTGTTTCAGCATCCTCTGTTTATGTATTCCTGCCCTTCATTGTTAAAAGAGTGGTTTGATCGCGTGTTAGGCAAGGGTTTTGCGTTTGGTGAGCAGAGCGCACTTAAAGGCAAACACTGGCGCAGTGTGATTACTACCGGTGGTAAAGAAGAGGCGTTTGGTGCCGCAGGCTATAATAAATATCCATTACAAGAGATCTTGCAACCATTCGAGCTTACCGCTGCTTTGTGTCAGATGAATTGGATATCCCCTTTGGTTTTACACTGGGCGAGAAATGTTTCGGATATGACGCTTTACCAACACGCAGAAGCGTATCGAAATTGGCTGCGAGACCCGCTACAAGATATAGGAGCGAATGATGGCTCTGACTAATGATTTTCTACAAAGTAGCGTTATATTTTTAGCGGCTGCTGTGGTTGCGGTTCCTATCGCACAGCGCGCCGGTTTGGGTTCAGTACTTGGTTACTTATTAGCGGGCGTGGCAATTGGCCCATGGGGGCTTGGCTTAATCAGTGATGTCGAAGCGATTCTACACTTCTCCGAATTCGGGGTGGTACTGCTGCTCTTCTTGATTGGTCTCGAACTTAATCCGAAAAAACTGTGGCAGATGCGAGCGCCGATTCTAGGACTCGGTGGCGCGCAAGTGCTGATCACCACTCTAATTATTACCGCCATCGCCTGTCTATTTGGATTAACTTGGCAAACCAGTCTCGTGATAGGTATGGGTTTGGCGCTGTCTTCGACTGCGATTGCCTTGCGTGTTATTGAAGAGCGAGAGCTCGGCGGCAAAGAAGCAGGGCAGTCGGGCTTTGCAGTACTGCTTTTCCAAGATATCGCTGTTATTCCAATGCTAGCAATGTTGCCTCTACTTGCGGGTAATACCGGCGGTAGCTGGGCTGACATGCTGTGGATGCTGGGTGGCGTGATTGGCCTACTGGTCGGTGGCCACTTCTTGTTGAGACCACTTTTCCGATACGTAGTGATGAGTGGTGTGCGTGAGTTATTCACCGTCGCGGCGCTGTTACTTGTGATTGGTATTGCTGTGATCATGCAACGGATTGGCTTGTCGATGGCATTAGGTACCTTCCTAGCGGGCGTACTTCTGGCTGAAAGTGAATATCGACACGAGCTTGAGATCGCGATTGATCCATTCAAAGGTTTACTGCTTGGTCTGTTCTTTATCTCTGTGGGTATGGCGGTAAACCTAGGTCTACTGGCAGAAAGCCCATTCGCAATACTTATTGCAGTGTCGTCGCTAGTCGTATTGAAAGGTTTGGTGCTGTATGCGCTGGCTCGTATCTTCGGCACTCAAGCTAAAGCACGTAGCCGAATGGCGATGATTCTTAGCCAAGGTGGTGAGTTTGCTTTCGTTATTTTTACCGCGGCGAGTGCGCAGGGCATCTTAAGTGGCGAACAAGTGTCGTTCTTACTGGTGGTTGTGAGCCTTTCTATGGTGACCACGCCATTGATGCTTAAACTGCAAGACCGATTCTTTGCACGTCAGCTTAATCAAATCAGTGAAAGTGCGATGTCTTCGGATGTGGTTGATCGCAGCCCTCGAGTGATTATTGCGGGCTTTGGTCGTTTTGGTCAGATCATTGGTCGTCTGATGTATGCCAACAAGATTCGTATCACTGTCCTTGAAAGTGATGCCAGCCAAATACACATCCTTAGAAAGTTCGGCTACAAGGTGTTTTACGGAGACTCGACTCACCTAGAGCTATTACGCGCAGCCGGTGCTGATAAAGCAGAGGCGATTGTGTTGTGTACTGACTCCCCAGATGAAATCATGAAAACCGTCGATTTATGTAAGCAGCACTTCCCACGCTTAAAGATCTTGGCGCGTGCACGAAGCCGTGTTGAAGCGTATCAACTACTTAACCACGGTGTGAGTAACTATTCGCGTGAAACCTTCCTTGGAGCATTGGATTTAGGTCGTCAAACATTGACTGAACTTGGCATGCATCCATATAAAGCGAAGCGAGCAGAAGCACACTTTAGAAAGTTGGATAATGGTATGCTGAAAGAGTTGCTGCCTCAGCATAACGAAGATGCCGAGTTAGCCCAAAGAGCGAAAGAGGCTCGCAAAGAACTTGAAGAGATCTTTGGACACGAGATGGAAAACGATCACCAATCTCGAAACTATTGGCAGTAGCTTGAAGTGATAACTCATGCTTGAGCTTAGAAATAGAGCTTGGGCATAGAAATAACAGACTATAGAACTAACCTAATAATAAACGCGGTCTCTGCTTAACTTATCAATAAAGTGAGTGGGAAGAACCGCGAATCCAGAGCAGTAAAGGATATGAACGTGAAACAGAAAAAACGCTTTATCGCAGGGGCAAGCTGCCCAAGTTGCAACACTCAAGACACACTCCGTTGGTGGATTGAAAATAATATCGAGCTGGTGGAATGTGTCGATTGTGACTTCACAGAACAGCGTAAACCGAAAACTGTAGAGAAATCTGAACACGCGAATCAAGAAATGATCGGTATTTTTAAGCCAGAATGATTGAGTTTCGTTAATTGATCCCCATAATATCCCGGTACAGAATTTTTCCTAAGCTCAACTGTTCGAGCTTAGTCCAAACCTCCTTGGAGCTCTCATGAAAATTGAAAAGAACGTAGTAGTTAGTGTTGCATATCAAGTGAAACTTGAAGATGGCGTAGTAGTTGACCAATCAACTGCAGAAGCTCCACTAGATTACCTTCACGGTCACAACAACCTAATTACAGGTCTTGAAAAAGAGCTTGAAGGCAAAGTAGCTGGCGACAAGTTCTCTGCAACTGTTACTCCAGAAGACGCATACGGCGAACACAACGACGCACTAGTTCAACGTGTTCCTGCTGACGTATTCCAAGGTGTTGAGCAAATCGAAGTTGGCATGCGTTTCCTAGCGGATACTGACCAAGGTCCAATCCCAGTTGAAGTTACTGAAGTAGATGGCGACGAAGTTGTTGTTGATGGTAACCACATGCTAGCTGGCCAAACTCTAACGTTTGACGTTGAAGTTGTAGCGGTTCGTGAAGCGACTGAAGAAGAAGTTCAACACGGTCACGTACACCAAGAAGGCGGCTGTGGCGGTCACGACCACGATCATGACCACGAAGGCGGTTGCTGTGGTGGCGAAGGCCATGACCACGGTGAAGAGAAAAAAGACGGCTGCTGCGGCGGCGGTAGCTGTGGTTCTCACTAATACCGAATTAACGGTTTAGTTTAAGAATCTTGAAAGCCTCCCTTGTGGAGGCTTTTTGCGTTTAGGAGTCTCGCTTTTTGACCTCGCTTTTCTCTACCAAACTAAGTGTCCGCAAATCTAAGCATTCGTAAAAGTTTGGTTTTCGTTATCAGACATCGAACCATGGATGTGGTATTGATAGCACAACATTATAAGACGACGTCAGTGGAGAGTTTGTATGTCACAGCCTTTTTCAATTGCCATTCATGGTGGTGCAGGAACCATCTTGCGCGAGCAAATGAGCTATGAATTAAAAGCGGGTATTACCGAGGCTTTGGAAAAATCGGTTTTGGCTGGTTATCAAATATTGCAATCGGGTGGTGATGCTCTGGATGCGGTAGTGGCATCGGTTAAGGTGATGGAAGACAGCCCGCACTTTAATGCCGGTAGGGGCTCTGTTTTAACGCATGATGAATTTGTTGAGATGGACGCTTCTGTGATGCATGGCCGCGAAATGGATTCAGGTGCTATTGCAGGCGTTCGCCATATCAAAAACCCAATTGAGCTTGCACGTGATGTGATGCGGAAAAGCGACCATGTGTTGCTGATTGGTGAAGGTGCCGAGAAGTTTGCGTTTGAGCATGACTACACCTTTACCGAGCAAGACTACTTCTTTACTGAGCGCCGCTATGACCAACTTCAGTCGATGAAAGAGAAAGGCATCTTTGCTCTGTCTGAAGCGAAATATGATCAGCAGCAAGCTGAGAAATACCCTGACGATAAAAAGTACGGCACGGTTGGTGCGGTCGCATTAGACCAAGCGGGTAACTTAGCGGCAGCAACCAGTACCGGTGGCGTGACCAATAAGAAATACGGTCGTGTGGGTGACTCTCCGATCATTGGTGCAGGAACCATCGCTGAAAATGGCAATGTTGCCGTCTCAACAACCGGGATGGGTGAGTTCTTCCTACGTAAAATGGTCGCCAGTGATGTCGCAGCACGAATGCGTTATCTGAAAGAAGATGTGCACACCGCTTGTGAAACGATCATTCAAGGTGAATTGAAAACCATGGGTGGAGAAGGTGGCTTGATCGCTATCGATGGCCAAGGCGATATACATTTTGGTATGAACAGCTCAGGAATGTATCGTGCAAGCGTTGATACTCAAGGTCGTGTTGAAGTGAAGATTTATGCCGATGACTAAGTTGGTATCGGCTTAATTGGCTTTAGCTTATTCACTGAGATGAAATAAACAAAAGGGCGACAGATAAGTATCTGTCGCCCTCTTAGTTTTCTATGTCCCGTCCTGAAATGTGTTTACACATTGAGGACGAGAAACTAACGATATGCGTCGCTAGAATCAATTCGTTATTTTGAACCATACTTAATAGTGTGGAGGTGGCGTCTCTTCTGATGCGTCAGCTAGATTAGAGCCATCCATATTTTTTACTTTGCCAACCACGAACTTCATCTGGTCTTGCATTCTCGTGATCAACATTTGTTGTTGGCTAAGCGCTTCATTGAGTTCTTCAATGGTCTGTTCTTGGAAAGCTAGCTGACACTCTAGGTCATTTACGCGGCTTTCTAGTTGTTCAACTCGCTTTTCTGTCATCGTTCTTAATCCACATTCCAAGCTTGGGCAATGCCCGCAGAGGTGCCCGATATCACACGGTTCTTATCATCAAAGGCTGCATCATACACTACCGCACGAGGAGGGCGAGCATCTTTTAATGGCTCAGCATCGTGGCGAGAAATTCGCTTGCCATCCTGAGTATTCCACACACTCACTTGGCTGGATGGTGTGCCCGTCACCAACATACTGCCGTCATCAGAAAAACGCGCACTCGAGAAAATCAACTGTCTAGACCAGCTTTGCAATTGCGCTTGAGGTTCGCCCGTTTCAAGATCCCAAATCATCGCTTGATTGCCGCCATCAGAGGTAAAAGCCAGTTCACCATCGCGTTGTAGCGCGACTCGTACTACTCTTTGTTCATGCTCAAAGGTGCGCAACACCAAGCCCGACTCGGTATCCCAAAGGTAAGCTTTGTAGTCGTTGCCGCCTGATAATGCGTAGCGGCCATTAGAAGAGAGGGAGACTGAATTCACTTTTTCTCGGTGAGCAAGGAACTCCAGACGGCGTCCGGTGACTAAGTCCACATAGATGGCTTTTCCATTAGAAAGGCCAAGCAGTACTTTTTCACCATTGCTAGAGATATCGACATCGCGAATCAAGCCGTCGGAGATAGACCAGAGCCCTTGTGCTTGAGTCCAAGATAAGTCCCAAACGGCGAAGTTCATCTGGCTAGCGGTAATGGCAAAACGGCCATTGTCCGAGATACGGATACGCGATACTTGGTTTTCTAACTGGTCTTGTGGACCAAGCTGAGCCAACTCTTGGTCTTCGGCGAGGTCCCAAAGGAGCAGTTGCTTTTTCTGAGAGTAGAGCAGGGCGAAGCGTCCATCTCTGCTGAGTGCAAAGCTGGTGGCACCATTGGGCTCAATTTCCCAACGCTGCTCATCATCTTGGAAGAAAAAGCAACCATTTAACAAGGTGATGACAATTGTACATAGCAATGAGTGGAAAAATATTCGCATCACATCTAATAATCCGGTTTGTGTCGAAAGACATATGACTAGTATATTGTTATAACTAACGTATTCACACCAATCTAATCATTAGATTTGTGCACAATAACCAATGGCTTGGCCATTAATTGGAGAATTCAATGAAATCAGTTTTAAAAGTATCACTGCTTGCCGCAACGGTTATGCTAGCAGTTGGTTGTCAGAAAGAAGAACCAAAGGCAGAAGCTCCACAGGTAGAAGAAGTTAAAGTTGAAGCAGTAAACTTTAAAACAGAAGATGACAAAGCGGCTTACGCAATCGGTGTATCTTTCGCTAACTACCTAAGCACAAGCATTGATAAGCCAAGCGAGCTAGGTATCAACCTAGACAAAGATATGGTTCTTCAAGGTATCGAAGACGTATTCGCAGAGAAAACAGCACTTAACGAAGAAGAAACTCGCGCAGCTCTTGAAGCTCTAGACAAGCGTGTTGCTGAAACGATGCAAGCACAAGCGGCAGAAAAATCTGCAGAAGTGAAGAAAGCCGGTGATGACTTCCGCGCTGAGTTCGCTAAAACTGAAGGCGTTAAGCAAACTGAATCTGGTCTACTTTACCAAGTAATGACTGCTGGTGAAGGCGCTTCTCCAAAAGACACTGATACCGTTCAAGTACACTACAAAGGTACGCTAACAGACGGTACTCAGTTCGACAGCTCTTACGATCGTGGCGAGCCAGCAACATTCCCACTAAACCGCGTAATCCCAGGCTGGACTGAAGGCGTACAACTGATGCAAGTTGGTTCTAAGTACAAGTTCGTTATCCCGCCAGAGCTAGCATACGGTGAGCAAGACACACCGACTATCCCTGCTAACTCAACGCTAGTATTCGAAGTAGAACTACTAAACATCGATAACGCTGAAGCAGCTCCTGCACAGTAATATCGGTTAAAAGTTTTATTCTAAAATACGTTGATTGAATAAAAAGCCTAACTTTGAGTTAGGCTTTTTTTATGATTTGAAGGTGAGTATTTGATTTTTAAACTTGTTCTAAATCACTAGTTGCAATGTTAGCTAGGTGTGCAATTAAAATTTTCTGATAAACTTACATAAATTTGTTGATTTTTCACACGAAGGTAAGGAATAAGTGACTACTACAGAAACAGTCAATGCAGATGTGTTACTTGAAATGGAATCAGTCCACGTTATGCCATTCAGTGAACACGATAAAATCATTCTAAGATCTTATGAGGCCGTTGTTGACGGTATTGCGAGCCTTATTGGTCCGTTTTGTGAAATCGTTTTGCACTCTTTAGAAGACCTCAATACTTCTGCGATTAAAATTGCCAACGGCGAAAATACAGGTCGTCAGGTTGGCTCGCCGATTACCGATCTTGCATTGAAGATGCTAAAAGATATTGAAGGTTCTAAGCGTAACTTCTCACGTTCATACTTCACTCGCGCTAAAGGCGGAGTGTTGATGAAGTCGATCACGGTTGCTATCCGCAACGGTGAAGACCGAGTGATTGGCCTACTGTGTATTAACGTGAATCTAGACGCGCCATTCTCACAAGTGCTGCAATCGTTCATGCCTACACAAGACGCAGACGAAGCCGCATCATCGGTTAACTTCGCTAGTGACGTTGAAGAACTTGTCGACCAAACGGTTGAACGCACCATTGAAGAAATTAACGCTGACAAATCGGTATCGAACAATACTAAGAACCGTCAGATCGTGATGGAGCTGTACGACAAAGGTATTTTCGATATTAAAGACGCGATCAACCGCGTTGCTGAGCGACTGAACATCTCTAAGCACACCGTGTACCTATACATCCGCCAACGTAAAACAGAGGATGAAGAGGGTTGCTAAGCTATACACTCCTAGTGAATGGGCCAGTCTATGGCTCACAGTCAGCAAGAAGTGCCTACCAGTTTGCCGTGGCTCTGATTAAACAGGGCCACAAACTTCACAGTGTGTTCTTCTATCAAGATGGCGTGAGTAACGGCTCAGACCTTACCGTACCGGCTAACGATGAATTTGATTTAGCTTCTGCTTGGCAAAAGCTGGCTGATGAACACGATGTTAGCCTTGAAACCTGTGTGGCAGCTGCGCTAAGACGCGGAGTGATTAGCTCTGAAGAAGCAGAGCAACATCAACTAAGTGCCTCTAACCTAGCCACTGGATTTACTCAAGCCGGATTAGGGAGCTTATCGGAAGCGCTACTAACGCAAGATAGGGTTGTGCAGTTTTGAGAAAGTTAGCCTTTATATTTAACAGTTTCCCTCATACGACCGCTGCGGGTAGAGAAGGGTTAGACGCCCTGCTTGCTGCGTCCGCATATAGTGAAGACATTGCCGTGTTCTTTGTTGGCGATGGCGTGACACAGCTTCTCAAAGCACAGCAGCCCGACGAAACACTATCGCGTGACTACATCTCTGCATTCAAACTTATGGACCTGTACGACATCGAACAGGTGTATGTGTGTCAGCGTAGTCTGAGTCAGTTTGGTCTTTCAGCAGACAACCTGCTGATCGATGTGACCACCGTTGAAGCCGACGAGTTAACGCAGAAGTTAGCTCAGTGCCAACGGATACTGACTTTCTAGGGGACGCTATGCTTCATATTGTAAAATCAGTCGACAAACTTAAACTCGCATTGACCTATTCTCAGCCACAAGATCAGTATCTTTTGGTGGAAGATGCGGTGTATGTTTGCCTTCCCAATCATGAGTTATTCACTCAAATCTGCGCAGTAGAGCAGGTGTCGGTGTTAAAACCAGATCTCGATAGCCGAGGTTTACAACTACTTGTCTCAAGTACCATTGATCAAGTTGACTTCGATGGCTTCGTTAAACTGACGGTTTTGAACGACAAATCAGTCACTTGGTAGCTGTGTTTTATCAGTTTGGTTAAAAGTAGACCATCCTGAGCTCTAGACGGCTAAAAAAGATCTGTATATTTCTTGACACACCTCCCACTGCTGAATAGAATTTTGCGTCCCTAATTACGACTTGTGATTAGGGATAGATTTTTCACAAAGCTTACTTTCAAGTAAATTTCAGGAGCTAGTTAATGGCAACTATTAACCAGTTGGTTCGCAAACCTCGTGTAAAGCAAGTTGTTAAAAGCAACGTGCCTGCACTAGAAGCGTGCCCACAAAAACGTGGTGTATGTACTCGTGTTTACACTACTACACCTAAAAAACCTAACTCGGCACTACGTAAAGTATGTCGTGTACGTCTAACTAACGGTTTCGAAGTAACTTCGTACATCGGCGGTGAAGGCCACAACCTACAAGAGCACAGTGTTGTACTAATCCGTGGCGGTCGTGTAAAAGACCTTCCGGGTGTTCGTTACCACACTGTTCGCGGCGCACTTGACTGTGCTGGCGTTAACGACCGTAAACAAGGTCGTTCTAAGTACGGTGTGAAACGTCCTAAGTCTTAATTGATTCTCTTTTTTAAAAAGAAATCGTTAAGTAAGGCCAAACACTATTTTATTTATTATTCTGAAAAGTTTTGGAAAAAACCTGAAGAAGACAACGGAGAATATCCATGCCACGTCGTCGCGTAATAGGTCAGCGTAAGATCCTTCCAGATCCTAAGTTCAAATCTGAATTGCTGGCAAAATTCGTTAACATCCTTATGGTTGACGGAAAGAAATCTACTGCAGAAAAAATCGTTTACACTGCACTAGATTCAATGGCTGAGAAGTCTGGTAAAGACCACTTAGCTGTATTTGAAGAAGCTCTTGAAAATGTTCGCCCAGCGGTAGAAGTTAAATCTCGCCGTGTAGGTGGTTCAACTTACCAAGTACCTGTAGAAGTTCGTCCGGTTCGCCGTAACGCTCTTGCTATGCGTTGGGTAGTTGAAGCTGCGCGTAAGCGTGGTGAAAAATCTATGGCTCAACGCCTAGCTGCTGAAATGCTAGACGCGTCTGAGAACAAAGGTACTGCGGTTAAGAAACGTGAAGACGTTCACCGCATGGCTGACGCAAACAAAGCGTTCGCACATTACCGTTGGTAATACCTTTTTAGTGCTGCAAGGTTCCTTGCAGCACTTCTTTAGTTCCTATGCTTATGCTAGGAACTATTGCTATTTCTAGGGCAAGCAATTTTTAGCGAAGCATCGCTTTTAACGCCTAATCTAGACATAGCAATAGTCCCTAAGTCTCTAATAAGAGGATTCAACCGTGGCTCGTAAAACTCCTATAGAGCAATACCGTAATATCGGTATCGTTGCTCACGTAGATGCAGGTAAAACAACCACAAGTGAACGTATTCTGTTCTATACCGGTCTTTCTCACAAAATCGGCGAAGTTCACGATGGTGCAGCAACCATGGACTGGATGGAGCAAGAGCAAGAGCGCGGTATTACGATCACTTCAGCAGCAACCACTACGTTTTGGCGTGGTATGGAAGCTCAGTTCTCGGACCACCGTATTAACATCATCGACACTCCTGGACACGTTGACTTCACAATCGAAGTAGAACGTTCTCTGCGTGTGCTTGATGGTGCAGTTGTTGTGTTCTGTGGCTCATCTGGTGTTGAACCTCAGTCAGAGACAGTATGGCGTCAAGCTGATAAGTACCAAGTTCCACGTATGGTTTTCGTTAATAAAATGGACCGTACCGGCGCTGACTTCTTGCGCGTAGTTGAACAGATCAAGGACCGCTTAGGCGCAACTCCTGTTCCAATTCAACTGAACATTGGTGCTGAAGAAAACTTCCAAGGCGTTGTCGATCTTATCAAGATGAAGGCAATTAACTGGAATGAAGCTGACCAAGGCATGACTTTCACGTACGAAGATATTCCTGCAGACATGCAAGAAATGGCTGAAGAATATCGTACAGAACTTGTTGAAGCTGCTGCAGAAGCAAATGAAGAGCTGATGGATAAGTACCTTGAAGAAGGTGAACTAACAGAAGCTGAAATCAAACAAGGTCTTCGTACTCGTACCCTTAATAATGAAATCGTACTTGCTACTTGTGGTAGTGCATTCAAAAACAAAGGTGTACAAGCTGTTCTAGATGCAGTGGTTGATTTCCTTCCTTCTCCAGTCGATGTACCTGCAATTAAAGGTATCGATGAAGATGAGAACGAAGCAGAGCGTCACGCAGACGACAAAGAACCGTTCTCAGCGCTAGCATTTAAGATTGCAACAGACCCATTCGTTGGTACTTTAACTTTCATCCGTGTTTACTCTGGTGTTGTTGAAAGCGGTAAAACAGCTTATAACTCTGTGAAGAAACAACGTGAACGCTTAGGTCGCATTGTTCAAATGCACTCAAACAAGCGAGAAGAAGTAAAAGAAGTACGAGCAGGTGACATCGCAGCCATCATTGGCCTGAAAGATGTGACTACTGGTGAAACCCTTTGTGACCAGAACCATAAGATTGTTCTTGAGCGCATGGAGTTCCCAGACCCAGTTATTCAGATCGTTGTAGAGCCAAGCTCTCAAGCTGATCAAGATAAAATGACTATCGCTCTAGGTAAACTAGCAGCGGAAGACCCATCGTTCCGCGTTGATATGGATGCGGAAACTGGCCAGACTCTGATTTCTGGTATGGGTGAACTACACTTAGATATCATCGTTGACCGTATGAAGCGCGAATTTAGCGTGAACTGCAACGTTGGTAACCCGCAAGTGGCTTACCGTGAGACTATTCGTGGTACAGCGAAAGCGGAAGGTAAATTTATCCGTGAACATGGTGGTAAAGGTCAGTACGGTCACGTATGGCTGAAACTAGAACCATCAGAAGCTGGCGAAGGCTTTGTCTTTGTGGATGAAATTGCCAATGGTATCGTACCGAAAGAGTTTATCGCTTCAGTTGCTAAAGGCGTTGAAGAGCAGATGAACAATGGTGTGCTTGCTGGCTATCCAGTTTTGGATATCAAAGCTACACTATATGATGGTTCTTACCATGAAACAGATTCAAGTGAGATGGCGTTTACAATCGCTGCCTCTATGGCTTTCAGAACGGGTGCACTTGAAGCGCAACCGGTTCTGCTTGAGCCTATGATGAAAGTTGAAGTAACTACTCCAGAAGACTGGATGGGTGACGTTGTTGGCGATATTAACCGTCGTCGCGGCATCATCGAAGGTATGGACGAGGGGACAGCTGGCCTGAAGATAATTCGTGCACAAGTTCCGTTGTCTGTCATGTTCGGTTACGCAACTGATTTACGTTCTGCGACACAAGGTCGTGCTTCTTACTCTATGGAGTTTAGTGAGTACGCTGAAGTGCCTAACAATGTTGCAAAAGCAATCATTGCAGAGCGTGGTTAAACAAAAGGAAGGCATTTTTTTTCATTTTTTGAAAGAACAATGCGTCCAAATATTGCGCTAACGAGAGTTGGCGCATAAAATAGCAATTTCTGGCGCGTCTCGCTCAATAATGAACGTGGCGAATCATAACTAGGAAGGAACACGATTGTGTCTAAAGAAAAATTTGAA
>NZ_JBFRSD010000047.1:0-14971 GCF_041473395.1 Vibrio sp. 10N.222.55.C6 | reverse complement strand
GTTTAAATTGTTAAAGAGCGCTAGCGTTTTGTGATTCACATCTCAGTCGCTAGGGGTGCGTACTATACCTGCACCACTTTGAGAGTCAAGGGTTATTTTCAAACTCTTTTTCTCTACCGATTTCGCTGTGTGACTTTCGTCTCACTCCGTGTCGGTGAGGCGGCATTATAGAGAGATTGAGATGGAGCACAAGGGCTTTTTGAAATAAAAGTTTTGTTCGCCTAAAAAGCCACCAGATCCGCATTTTTCGAATAAAAACTAAACATTTGAGACGTATCACAGCAATACATTGGAAAAATGGAAGCCATGAACGTAAGATTCATGTGTCTATTTTGTTAATGGTAGATGCGTCTATTTCGTTTATTAATATGTAGTATTCCGATATGAACTCAAAAAAATCGATGTTGTTAATTGTCGCACTGGCTGTATTAGGCGGCATTGTTTTCTCTCAGGTAGATATATCGCCTGCAATTACCTTTATCCTTGGTGTCTTGGCTTCCGCTTTTGTTGTTAACTTTTCAAGCACCGACTCACAATCAGATTCAGAACCTAAGGCTTCAACCAAAACACTTTATGTGGGTAACCTTCCATATAAAGCGAACGAATCACATGTACGTGAATTATTCTCAGAGCATGGTGAAGTATTTGCAGTACGTTTAATGAAAGACAAACGTACTGGTAAAAGAAGAGGCTTTGGATTTGTTGTTATGGCAAGTAATGATGTGAATCATGCAATCTCTGCACTTAACGATAAAGATTACATGCAACGCACTTTAAAAGTACGTGTTGCAAATGATCCTAAACATCCTGAAGCGGACGAATCTGAACTGAGTTAAACCCTAACTGCTTTAACATACTATTTAGTGCACTTTCTTTTTTAGGAAGTGCACTACAAAAAACCTCACGCACTCCCACTTCTTTATTAATGCTTTCCAAACCCAACAAATCTTGAACTCGCTTCGCTATTGCTTTACCAGAATCTATCAGCACTACACTTTCACCTAGTACTTGTTGAATCTCAGATTTGATAAGTGGGAAATGAGTACATCCTAAAACAGCCACATCAATCGTGTTGATCATCGGTTGAAGGATTTTCTGTAGCTCTTCAAGGCTAATTTCCTCACCTCTGAGTTTATCTTCGGCCATATCCACCAGTCGAGTAGAACCCAACAGCTCTACTCTTTTATTACTCGAGAAGTTTTTGATGAGCTCGTGTGTGTATTCACGAGTAATCGTCGCAGGGGTTGCAATAAGTCCAACCGCTTTATTAGCCAGTAACGAGGCAGGTTTGATTGCCGGGACAACACCGACAATAGGGATAAGGTTATTAGCGCGAAGTGCAGGCAGGACTATCGTACTGGCCGTATTACAAGCTATCACCACAATATCAATAGCGTGACTCGCAACAAAACTGGCGACGATACTTTGGACTCGCTGAATGAGGACTTGCTGATCGAGCTCACCATATGGGTAAGCCTCGTTATCGAATACATAGATATAGTTGTGATTTGGTAGTAACTGGCTTATCTCTTTATATACAGAGAGGCCGCCAACTCCAGAATCAAAGACCAATATGTTTTTTTGTATGCTTTTCGACACAACCATTACCTGTAAGAAGTTCCGCAGCAATGATACCCCTTCACTTAGTTTTCGCCAATCATCACTCTATATAATGCAAGCTCGGTAGCGTTGATGCCCAAAGCGCTCACCCTGCTCTACATTTTCTAGCTCTATCTTGAGCTTACCTTTAAAGCATGGCGCTGACGTTACTAAGGTATGGAACTCACCATCTTCTCCACATGGGTCGACGTGACTTGGCAAACTGTCTATTAGTTCAGGCGTGTATTCTTTCCCGCAATAGCTCATGTCTAATGCATCGCTATCAACTGTGACGAGAAAGGTTTCGATTCCTCTATTTATGATTTCTTGAGCCAGAGTTTGGCTACTCTCTCCTAGTAGAGGAAATACACACTCCCAGCCCGCAGGTTCTATATAACTTCTTCGGTAATCAGCAATACCATTGCAAAACATATCGCCGAATGCCACGGCATCAATAGATAAACCCGATCCTTTAAGCGCCGTAACAATCGTACTTTGATAGATCTCGTTACTTGGGAACACCTCCGGCAGCTCAATCGTTATTAGAGGCAAACCGATCAATGTAGCCTGCATTCCGACAACCTCGATTGGCGTGACTTGGAAAGGGACCTCATCTCCAACATACGTAGTATAGAGAGCAACAACTTCATACTCGGTGCTTTCAAGTAGACGTTCTAGGGTTAATGTAGAGTCTTTACCTGACGACCAACTTATGACGACTTTCTTTTTCATTGATATACCCAATAAGAAAAAACCGCCCGAAGGCGGTTTAGGTGAAAATTAGAATTGGTAAGTAGCATTTACGTAATATGTACGCTCTGGAGATGGGTATCCACCAGCTGTCTCGTACTCTTCATCAGTAAGGTTCTCGACTCGACCATTTAAAGTAAGATTTTCATTTGCATAGTAGTTAACTGAAACATCAAACAAACTGTATGCAGCCAACTCTTCAGAGAAATCTGGTCGTGCTCCTACGTATTGGTACCCCAATGACAGATCAACATCATCGAAACTAGCTACCGCGTTATACTTATAAATCTTCTTTGCGCGGCGAACTAACTGCTCACCAGATTGATCTTCGGGGTCTTGAAAGTTAGCGCTCACTTCATGATTAATAAAGCTAGTATCAAATCCTACGACCATTTCCACACCACGTAGTTGGCTTTCGCCATCAGTATTGTAGTACTTGCTTGTCGCGTAGTTATAATCTATTAAGTCTTCGACGTTCGTATCATAGCCAGTAATCGACCAATCAACATCCTTGATTAAGCCACCAAAAGTCAGTTCAAATGAATCTGCCTTTTCAGCTTCTAACTGTGCATTACCGTAGTAGCTATATAGTTGATACAAGTTAGGTGCTTTGAAGGATGTGCCATAAGCTGCTTTTACAACAAGCCACTCAGCATAACGATAGCCTAACCCTGTGTTGTAAGTAGTTTCTGTACCAAACTGCTCATTGTCATCAACACGAAGACTCAGTTCTCCGAACACTTTATCCGCATCTGCGTTTAATGCAGCGAAGTACGCAACATTCGTTCTGTCGTATTCAGTATTCGAAGGCTTAACAATATAAGCCTCATCACGCCAATCTACACCACCACTAAGAGTCAGTGACGACGTTAGTTTGTATGAATTCACCCATTGAACATTTAGCTGTTCAAGCTCATCAGATGTTGCTGACGCTGAGTTCTTGCCTAAAGACTGTTCGTAGTTCCAGTTATCTTGATTCTGATAGTTAACTAAGAAATCAGACTTAAGTTCACTGCCACTATATTTAACACCAGTAGCAAAGGTCGAATTTTGAACTTCAGCTTCTTTGTAAGAATGGTCTGTACCAAATGAACCATCGTACTGAGAAATGGTTTCAAACATACGGAAATTCGCGAAGCCACTCCATTGCTGATCAAAATTATGAACATAACCAATTAGAGCATTGCGTGATTCAAAACCATGGCGATCACCATCATTAACACCTGGTAATGGATGAACGTTGTATCCCTCATCGGAATCGTAACCAACAGATACGTTCAAGTGACCATTTTCACCGACCTTAGTACCACTAACAAAGCTCAGCTCTTGGTAATCTAAGCTTCCTAAACCTGCACTAACTGCCGTTTTTTCATTGTCAGAGTTTGCAACAGTAATAATGTTGATAACACCGCCGATAGCTTCTGAGCCATACATAGCGGCACGAGCTCCTCGAACGTATTCCACTCGGTCAACGAATGTAATTGGTAACTGGCTAAAATCGACACCACCCTTTGCAGCTCGCGCAAAACGAATACCATCAATGAGAACAAGCACTTGATCAGAGTTAGCACCACGAACAAAGATCGAAGCTTGCTGTCCTCGGCCTCCATTTTGTGAAACCTGAATACCCGTCAATCGTCTAAACACATCTGTTAGAGACTTAGCTTGAATTCGATCGATATCTTGGCGTGTTACTACTTCAACTTGAGCGACAACACTTTCCGTGCTTTGCTCAAAACGGTTAGCCGTAACCACCATGGTTTCGTCGGCAGATGCTTGTTGGGCGTGTAAATTGGAGATAGGTGAAAGCAGCGATGCTACAGCAACCGCTAAAAGGGATTTGTTCATGTTGTGATCCTAAATCGCGTAAAGTCCTACCAAACCACATCTTATGACTTGGCCGCTGGCAGGTATTCGGACTCAAGAGCACAACCCTTATGGTTACCTAATATTCGACTTCCCACAAAAAGCTATTTGCAGTGTCTTATGAATACTCGTTCTCTTTTACCGCTGCGCGTCAGTTCTGGATTCACACCAGATTCCCTCTTCAGCCATCTATACATCCAAATGGCACCAGCTTGTCGGAGATAGTATTAACCTATGAATCATTTGTCTAGTCTAAGATAGTTATAAGCTATAGTTTTCAAGGTCGATTTACATTGAATAGCTCTCAACACTGGACAAGCGCCTGTGATTGAATAAAATCTGCGCTCTTGATTTAAAAGCACGACAGCAAAAGGCATAACAATGGCGAATTTAGATGTAAACCCGCAACGCTACCAAGAACAGCTCGCAGAAAAGACTGAACGTCTTACTGAAATGTTCTCACAATACAATGTGCCTGAGCTGGAAGTGTATGAATCTCCAGAACAACACTACCGGATGCGTGCTGAATTCCGCGTGTGGCATGAAGGTGACGATATGTATTACGTCATGTTCAATCAAGAGACCAAAGAAAAATACCGCGTAGACCAGTTTCCTGCGGCTAGTCGTCTTATCAACGATCTAATGCCTCTATTAACGGATGCAATGAAGAGCAACCACTCTCTACGCCACAAGCTATTCCAAGTAGACTTCCTTTCTACGTTAAGCGGTGAGATTTTGGTGTCACTGCTTTACCACCGTCAATTAGGTGAACAGTGGATTCAAGATGCTAAAGCGCTTAAGCAGCAATTAAATGATGAAGGCTTTAACCTAAACCTGATTGGCCGTGCGCGTAAGATGAAAATCGTACTGGATCGCGACTACGTCATTGAAAAGCTAGATGTGAATGGTGATAGCTATATATACCAGCAAGTAGAGAACAGCTTTACTCAACCAAACGGCAAAGTAGCAGAGAAAATGTTGGAATGGGCTGTCGACTGTACTCAAGACAGCAAAGGTGACTTGCTTGAGCTTTACTGTGGTAACGGTAACTTCTCATTAGCTCTGGCACAAAACTTTGAGCGTGTACTTGCAACAGAGCTAGCGAAGCCATCTGTAGAATCTGCTCAATACAACATTGCGGCGAACAAGATTGATAATGTTCAGATCATTCGTATGTCTGCGGAAGATTTTACCGTAGCAATGGAAGGTAAGCGTGAATTCCGCCGCCTACAGCAAGCAAACATCGATCTAAAGAGCTACAACTGCAACACTATCTTTGTTGATCCACCGCGTTCAGGTATGGACGTTGATACTTGTAAGATGGTGCAAGGCTACGAGCGCATCATGTACATCTCTTGTAACCCTGAAACACTGAAAGAGAACCTAGAGATCTTAAGCGAAACCCACGATATCACTCGTTTTGCTCTGTTCGACCAGTTCCCTTACACGCACCACATGGAAGCAGGTGTGTTCTTAGAACGTAAAGCATAAAACACGCTTTCTCGACCTAAGACAAACAGCAGATACAAAAAAACGAGCCAATCGGCTCGTTTTTTTATTTATAGGTTGGCTTAAGCTGTCTTGCCGATAAAGCCTAACTTCTTACCTACCCAAGCTAAAAGCAGCATCGCGACAATAATCGCAAAGAAGTTTGAACCTGCATCAGGGTGCTGTGCTTTCACAAAAGCCGAGTGGCCAAATGCACCTACAAAGAAACAAGCCAAACCCACTAACGGAATATCTTCAGATACTGGATTAGTTAGGTATTCTTGGTAAAGCGCTTGTACAGCCAAAACTAAAGCAATCAGCGGGAAAATAGAGAAGCCCACTTCGCTCATTGTTACCCAAGATAACAGTGCATCACCACACACACCTGCAACAACAGCAAGTACGAGTGTCTTTCTTTCAGAACCACGGTTTACAGTATTATTTTCATTCGACATTATTCAATCCCGCCTTTTAATCGGTTACGTTCACGTTCTTTACGATACCAAAAAGCCCCTTTGGCCATCATTCGTAATTGCATGATCAAGCGTTCAGCCAATTCATCTCGCTGACGTCGATCTAAATCTAATGCTTCTGCCCCTGAGTTGAAAACCAATATGACCGAGGCTTCTGCTTGAGTAAAAGCTTCATCTCTTGTCATGCCTGTCGTTATCAGGTATTCGGTTAATTCAGCAGAGAAGTGTTGTATCTCACGAGCTACCGCTGCACGAAACTCAAATGAAGTTCCTGAGCGCTCGCGTAATAACAGTCTGAATACGTTTGGGCTGCTTTCAATGAATTCCATAAAGGTTTCAACCGATGTGCGAATCACACTGCCTTCTTTTACTATACGCTGACGAGCTTGACGCATTAATTGGCGTAATAATAAACCACCTTCATCAACCATGGTTAAGCCGAGCT
This sequence comes from Vibrio sp. 10N.222.55.C6, assembly GCF_041473395.1. Taxonomy (NCBI): domain Bacteria; kingdom Pseudomonadati; phylum Pseudomonadota; class Gammaproteobacteria; order Vibrionales; family Vibrionaceae; genus Vibrio; species Vibrio sp. 10N.222.55.C6. Next base: position 8,350 of record NZ_JBFRSD010000047.1, on the reverse strand, counting down.
CATCCATATCTTTAAAGTGACGATAAAAGGAAGTCGGTGCTATTCCAGCCTCACGAGCGACTTCTCTCAAGCTTAGGTTGGAAAAACTACGATCGGCGCTGAGTTGGCTAAATGCTGCATCAATTAAGCTACGACGAGTTTTTTCTTTTTGCTGTGCGCGAATGCCCATTGGTTTCATACTTTATCAATTTCTTCTTTTACAGCCTAAACAGGCATGTCTGATTCTCTGGTTAATATAACGCGAATCACTTCTTTATATAAGGCACTCTGGTTATATAAGACACTAAACACACCTCTTTGTTCACGTACCGAAGTAAATACGTTCGAAGAAAAAATTTCAATATCCACACTGTCATTTGGAGACATACGACATACCAAATATTCTTTTTTCGATGACTCGGCGTGATCTCACCGACTCTCTGATACCCTTTTCATGTACCCAAGAACAGAATCAGTTAAAATCTCGCTAAAGCAATGTTAATCAAATACAACAAGGAAGATAGCTATGCCACACTCCAACCACTTTGATGTAATCGTAATTGGTAGTGGCCCCGGAGGAGAAGGGGCAGCGATGGGATTAACCAAAGCCGGGTTGAACGTTGCAATCATTGAGAAAGAAAGCAGCGTTGGTGGTGGTTGTACTCACTGGGGAACCATTCCGTCAAAAGCACTGCGTCACGCTGTTAGTCGTATTATCGAATTCAACAGCAATCCGCTGTTTTGTCAGAACAACAAAAGCATTCACTCAACGTTCTCTAACATCTTGGGGCATGCTAAATCAGTCATCGACAAACAGACTCGCTTGCGCCAAGGATTCTACGACCGCAACCAGTGTACGCTAGTGTTTGGTACTGCACGTTTTATCGATACTAACACTGTCTCGGTAATGCAAAGCGATGGTACTGAAGAACATTACAGTGCGGACAAATTTGTTATCGCGACAGGTTCTCGTCCTTATCAACCAGATAATGTCGATTTTCTGCATGAACGTATTTACGACAGCGACTCGATTCTTTCTCTTAAACACGACCCGCAACATATCATCATCTATGGTGCTGGCGTTATTGGCTGTGAATACGCGTCGATTTTCCGTGGTTTGGGCGTAAAAACCGATCTCATCAATACTCGAGACCGCTTACTGTCATTCTTAGACAATGAAACCTCAGATGCGCTTTCTTACCACTTCTGGAACAGTGGCGTAGTCATTCGTAACGATGAAACCTTTGAGAAAATTGAAGGCACTGATGACGGTGTAATCATTCACCTAGAGTCAGGTAAGAAAATGCGTGCTGATTGCCTACTGTATGCCAATGGCCGAACAGGTAACACAGACAGACTAAACCTTGGTGCTGTTGGGCTAGAATCGGACTCTCGTGGGCAAGTCTCAGTAAATACCAATTACCAAACCAATGTTGATCATGTTTATGCTGTCGGGGATGTGATTGGCTACCCTAGCCTAGCAAGCGCTGCTTATGACCAAGGTCGATTTGTGGCTCAAGCAATAGTGAAAGGTGAAGCTGAACGCCACCTTATCGAAGACATTCCAACAGGTATCTACACCATCCCGGAGATCAGCTCTGTTGGTAAAACTGAGCAAGAGCTTACCGCAGCTAAAGTACCGTATGAAGTGGGACGTTCTTCCTTCAAGCACCTAGCTCGTGCTCAAATTGCGGGTAAAGACATTGGTAGCTTGAAGATTCTGTTCCATCGCGAAACCAAAGAGATTTTAGGTATCCACGTGTTTGGTGAGCGTGCCGCTGAAATCATCCATATCGGACAAGCGATTATGGAGCAGAAAGGTGAAGCGAATACCATCGAGTACTTTGTAAATACAACCTTTAACTACCCAACGATGGCAGAAGCTTATCGTGTTGCAGCACTCAACGGGCTTAACCGTTTATTCTAGACAAAGCACCAATAGTAGTATTTGACCACCCATAGGCCAAATACAAAAACAGCAAGCAGCGCGCTTGCTGTTTTTATTTAAGATATTGAACATTAAAGCATTAATAGTAATTAGATCATGATGTTCTAAATACCCCTTTTCCTGTACAGCCTCTATTTGTTGCTCCCTGAACTGAGCTATCTAAGTAAGCTAAGCGAGAAACTCACCCTTTTTCCACTGAGAAACAAACAACACACCAAGACCAATTCCGCGCATTGCCATAAAGCTCAGCATCGCTAGCCACAGTGCATGGTTTTCTAAGCCTGATACTAAGTAGAAAATCGCGAAAAAACTGCAAGTCGCAACAAACATACTATTGCGCATATCCTTGCCTTTAGTGGCCCCAACGAAAATACCATCCAACAAGAAGCACCACATAGATACCAATGGCATCGCAATCAGCCATGGCAGATACACCTCGGCTTGGCTCTTCACGTCTGGGATTGTGGTGATCATATTGATTAAGCTAGAGCCAGCGATTACGAACGCTATGGTCAGTACTAAACAAGTATTGAAGCTCCAGAAGAAAGTACCAATCAATGACTGGTTTAGTTCATCTTTGTCTTTCGCGCCAATCGCCTTACCAACCATAGCTTCCATTGCATAGGCAAAGCCATCCATCCCATAAGAGATGATCATCAAGAAACTCATCAACACGGCATTGGCCGCAACAACATCATCGCCAAAGCTTGCACCTTGGAAAGTCATGAAAGTGAAAGTCGCTTGTAGACACAATGAACGAAGAAAGATATCGCGATTCAGTTTCACGAAACGACTCAAACCTTGGCTAGTTTTCTTAAGCAGATCCCATGGCGATGGTAACTGTTTCTTCGCCCAGATTCGGTAAACACAAATCAGGCCAAATGTTAGACCAGCATAATCCGCCATTACAGATGCCAATGCAGCACCTTCCACTTGCCACCCTAAACCGATAACAAAAACGATATCCAAAATGATATTGGTGATGTTGGTGATAATCACCATCCACATTGGCGCTTTGGCATTTTGAGTTCCGAGTAACCAACCTAAAATTACAAAGTTAGTTAGCGCAGCAGGTGCACTCCAAGCGCGGATTGAGAAATATTGCTGACCATAGTGCTTAACTTGATCACTGGCGCTACTCAATGAGAAAACTAAATCGGCGACTAGACTGTGTAAAAGCAAAAAGACACCAGCAAACCCTAAGGCCATAGTCACGCCTTGCACAAAGACTAAGCCAAGTTGCTTGCCATCATTCGCACCATAGGATTGTGCGGCTAGCCCTGTTGTCGACATACGCAGGAAGCCAAGCAACCAAAAGGTCACACTGATCATAGTGCCGCCTAATGCCACACCACCTAAATACCAAGAATGCTCTAGATGACCAATAACCGCCGCATCGACTAAGCCCAGCAGTGGAACCGTAATATTAGAGAGAACCATCGGGATTGCGAGCAACAGCACTTTTTTGTGCATCGCCTGATTGGATAGCGTTTGAAAAATAATTTGGGGATTAAATAGCTTCACGATCACCTCTTAGTTTAGAGGCGATAGTTTAACCTAGTGGGTGGGCTTTCACTATGTTGTGTACTTTGTGTATTGGTTAGCTTTTACCAAACTATGTGTTGATAGAAGAAGCTAGCGCTACCATTTAACGAGTACTAATTGAGGAGTTAAACGCTTTTTAAACTGAGAAATCTTACACAACAATCGCTGCCACAACTTCCAACGATTACATTGCTGCTCTAATGGTGAAAATGACTTAACCCATTGCGCCCATGGCAACCAATTGAGAACACTGTCTATTGGTGAAGACAACCCGTGAGCATACTTTCCAGAACCGAGCTTTTGCCCAAGAGCACTCGAGCTTTTGTCTCCAGCTAACACTAAACACGCGTGTGCATGAGTAAAGTAACGACTCAATGACTGAATAAAGTGCGCCGTCAGTTGTTCATTACAATCAAGCAGAGCATGTTCACACACCACCATCACAGAAGCTTGCTCTGGAATATTAAGTTCATCCAACCAAGTTAGGTCATCGACAGAGCCACACTCTAAGCGATAGCGTTCATTTTTGTGGAACAAGCGTTGTCGCCAAAGCAGATTCTCGGTTACATCTAACTCAACCCAATGACAGCGGCCATTATCTAAACGGTAGAAACGGGTATCGAGCCCTGCTCCCACGTTAATAATCCAAGCATCTGGGTTATGAGATAAAAACTGTTGAACTTGAGAATCACAAAGTTGAGTCAGTGTCGCGTAAAGGAGTTGCTGTTGGTCGAGTTCACCGGTAAGACATTCTGGTGCGAGCTGGCAACGCTTGCAGGCTTGAGCTGCGATAGGGTCATAGACTAGGCCGTCATCGGCAAGGCTTTCGCGGCTGCGAAACCAAAGATGTTGAACGAGATTCGTCGGAACTTGGAATTCTTGATGTGCAGACCCTTGATTAGAAGAAGCCTTTTGAACAGAGGAGCGCGGCTTACGAATAAGCGGCTTCATTTGAGGTTTGGTTGGATTTGGCATCATCATCTTCCTTGTATCTAGACAAAGAAGATGATAATGAATATCAATTACAATAACAAGTTGTTGAGAATAAATATCAATAAGCTTTTTTGCAATGACTACATCCAGTCGGTGTTACGAATAATACCAACAGCCAGCCCTTCAATAGACAAATGTTGAGATTCTAGATCGACGTGAATTGGAGAAAACTCTTCATTTTCAGCATGTAACAGAACCGTTGAACCTTTGCGTTCTAGGCGTTTTACCGTTACATCATCATCAACACGAGCTACAACAACCTGACCGTCGCGTACGTCTTGTGTTTTATGAACAGCCAGTAGATCACCATCCATAATACCGATGTTTTTCATACTTTCGCCATTTACACGAAGTAAGAAGTCAGCCTGAGGTTTAAACATACCTGGGTCTACTTGGTAATGCATTTCTACATGCTCTTGAGCCAGAATAGGCTCACCAGCGGCAACCTGACCGATTAATGGTAAACCTTGTTCCTCATTTGCTGCATCTTCAAGCAAAATACGAATACCACGAGACGCACCCGGGATAATCTCTATCGCTTCTTTACGAGCAAGAGCTTTTAAATGTTCTTCTGCTGCATTAGCAGAGCGGAAGCCTAGTTCTCGTGCAATTTCTGCACGTGTCGGTGGCATACCGAAATCGTCAATCTTACTTTTGATAAGATCAAAAACTTGTTGTTGGCGCGGCGTTAACGGCTTCATGATTCACCTGTCTTTTTATACAGTTGACTGTGAGTATATCCAGTAACTGAACAAAAGCAAAGCAATTGGTTGTTTTTAGTTCATTTTTCAAGAATCACAAAAATAGGATCTCTAGCCACACGTAACCCGCTAGTATTAGACAGATGAGAACAGCCGCCGAGCCGACATCTTTCGCCATCCCAGAAAGCTCATGATGCTCACTACCGATTCGATCAACAACTGCTTCAATCGCGGTATTGATTAACTCGACAACCATCACTAACACAACAGCTGAGATCATCAAGATTCGCTCAACTTGGCTTACGTCCAAATAGAATGCCAACGGAATCAGTATTGCTGCCATGAACACTTCTTGCCGAAATGCAGCCTCGCTTTTAAACGAACTTGTGAGGCCTTGCCATGAAAAGCCTGCTGCTTTTATGATGCGTTTGAATCCGGTGTTTGATTTTTTGGTCATTTTTAACTCTATACTCAATCAGTCGATGAATGATTTTCCACAAACTTAACGGCAATATGACTATTTCCATTAAAAGGTTAGACCAGTTTCTGGTATTCTTGCATCGATTAAATTTACGCCTAGGCTTATCCCTATTTCACTCATAGGATTTATCCTTTTTCATCATAGAAATAGAGATACGCTTGAGCACATTGAAATAACTATTGAGGCAGTGAACCTATATGTCTTCTGGACAATCTTTTTCACGTTCATTAATGAAGCTACCTTTATCCGTATTGGTAAAGGGCACATCAATTCCTTCAAACCCTGTTGAGGATTTGAACATTGATTTGAGCAAACCGATTGTATACGCCTTACCGTTTCGCTCAAGTGTCGACATTCTTACATTGCAAAAACATGCACTTGAATTAGGCCTACCTGATCCGTTGAGCAAGCTTGAAATCAACGGCAAATCACTGCAACGCTACGTTTTCATCTCTTCTCGCAAAACTCTGCTGCAAGACGATGATTATGTACCAAGCTCTTCAATTGAAGTGTTCTCTGAATTGCTTTCACTGCACGCCGACGACTCTGAACTCGATGTTCAAGTTATCCCTGCTACCGTTTTGTGGGGGCGCAAACCTGGTAAAGAGAATAACCAGAAGCCTTACCTACAGGCAATGAACGGCTTAGAGAAATCAAAAGCGGTATTGCTAGCCGGTCGTGACTGCTTGGTTCGCTTTAGTCCTGTGGTTTCTCTGCGTTACATGGCCAACTCACACGGCACCGACAGCACCATCGCACACAAACTGGCGCGCGTGGCACGTATTCACTTCTCTCGCCAAAAGCTTGCAGCATCAGGCCCTAACCTGCCAAGCCGCCAAGCTCTGTTTGATCGCCTGTTAAAATCAGAAGCGATCAAAAAAGCGATTGAAGACGAAGCACAAGCAAAGAACATCTCGATCGAGAAAGCGAGCAAAGAAGCTCAAGACATTATGGACGAGATTGCTGCGAACTTCTCTTACTCGCTAATCAAACGCGGTGAGAAGATTCTTGGTTGGTTGTGGAATAAGTTGTATCAAGGCCTGCATATCAGCAACGCTTCAACAGTTCGTAAGCTGGCTCAAGATGGTCACGAGATTGTTTATGTGCCTTGTCATCGTAGTCACATGGATTACTTACTGCTTTCTTACGTGCTTTACCACGAAGGCATGGTGCCGCCGCATATCGCTGCGGGTATCAATCTGAACTTCTTCCCTGCCGGTCCTATTTTTCGTCATGGTGGTGCGTTCTTTATTCGTCGGAGCTTCAAAGGCAACAAGCTGTACTCGACTATTTTCCGTGAATATCTGGCAGAATTGTTCGCTAAAGGTTACTCAGTTGAGTACTTCAGTGAAGGTGGTCGCTCTCGTACGGGTCGTCTACTGCAAGCTAAAACCGGCATGTTGGCGATGACTATTCAGGCTATGCTGCGCGGCATGAACCGTCCAGTAACGTTAGTACCTGTGTACATCGGCTATGAGCACGTAATGGAAGTGGCGACCTACGCAAAAGAACTTCGTGGTAAGCGCAAAGAAAAAGAAAATGCGAGCCTAGTGATTCGTACACTCCGTAAACTGCGCAATTTTGGTAAAGGCTACGTCAACTTTGGTGAGCCGATTCAGCTTAACCAATATCTGAACGAGCACGCTCCAGAGTGGACTAAAGATATCGATCCAATGGGAACCAGCAAGCCACAATGGATGAATCCAGTGGTCAATGACCTGGCAACCAAAATGATGACACACATTAACGATGCGGCAGCGACCAACGCACTAACACTTTGTGCAACGGCGTTACTGGCTTCAAGACAGCGTGCATTGTCTCGTGACTCTTTGGTTTCTCAGATCAACTGTTACCTGTCTCTGCTTAAGAACGTGCCTTACTCTGATACATTTACGGTACCAAAAGACAGTGCTGAAGATCTGGTAAAACACGCTGAATCGCTGAACAAGTTCCTAATTGAATCAGACTCAATGGGCGACATCATTTCGCTAGACCGTCACCAGTCAATTCTGATGACCTACTACCGTAATAACATCATTCATTTGTTTGCTCTACCATCATTAATTGCTCAGATGACCATTCGTCAGCACGGCCTAACCATTGACACGATTCAAGAGAACGTTGCTGCTATCTACCCGTTCTTGAAGAAAGAGTTGTTCTTAAGCTATGACGAAGATCAGCTTGAAAGCGTGGTAGCGAACATCATTGAAGAGCTTGTTGGCCAAGGTATGCTTGTGGTGTCGGACAACCAAGTCACCATCAACCAGTCAAACAGCCAAGCACTGATGCTGTTAGGCCGTACGATTTCAGAAACGCTACAGCGCTACTCTATTGCTTTGAACCTATTGGCAGAAAACCTTGATCTGGATAAATCTGATCTTGAGCAGAAGAGCCAAGACATCGCACAACGACTGGGACGTCTACAAGGCATTAATGCACCAGAGTTCTTCGATAAAGGCGTGTTTGCGTCGATGTTCGCCACTTTGAAACAGCAGCAATATCTGGATAACGATGGTAACTGCGATTTAGAAAAGACTCAGCAATTCGCTAAGCTTCTCTACTCAATGCTTTACCCTGAAGTACGTTTGACGATTCAAGAGAGTATCCACCAAGCGGAGTAATCATCAGCTTAGAATCTCTTGAATAGCGAGACCGAACACGATCAAAAAAGGCACCCAATGGGTTAATGCCGATCAGTTAAAG
>NZ_JBFRSD010000046.1:0-14192 GCF_041473395.1 Vibrio sp. 10N.222.55.C6 | reverse complement strand
TTTGTATTTTTACTATATGGCTTCGGGTAGAGTGAAGTTATACAGCTCCGCTAACGTAAACGGGTTTTTCTGAGTCAAAGGAGTGATTCGCAAGCTCAGATCTCTGCCTGATACTTTTATATCACTCACGAAGCTACCGTTATGGGTATTTGTTAACGTTGAGTCACCAAATAACCGATAGATAGCCCATTGACCATTCTTGCTCAGTACATGTTGTTTACCTTCGTCTGTTACATCTTGAATTGTTATACTGATATTGAAATCTCCATTTTGAGGAGGCCACTCAAGTTCACGAATTCTGCTGGGACCATGGTAATAGTTGATATTTGAGTCCGCTATTTTTAAGCTTGCTCTGATCGCACTCGAATCCAGATCAAGTACCTTCGCACTAAATGGAAGGTACAAACGGTTTGTACTCTTGTTGATTAGTGTATCTCTGATGACATTGTAATTTCTTAACTGAACAAGTAGTTCTGGTGAGAGAGGCATAATTTCACCTTCTACTTGTTTTGGCGTCCATAGGTTTGTGTCATAAAAAGGAGCGAAATTTTTATCGATAAATGCATCAAGCAAGCCTCCCGATGCGAAAAGCAGCTCAAAGTCTTCGATCGAAATTTCTTCTGTTGCACTTAGATCAAAAGGGTACCTTCCTAAACCTAACTCTTTGAACTTAGAATAGATCTCACTATACCAAAGAGTCTGTATTCCTTTTGATGATTCAGAAATCATCACGGACCAGCTCTGGTTAACTACGTCTAAAAGCCAACTTCTTACTGGCTCAGGAGATTTTTGTGCAATTTGTTTTAAACGAATCAGAGGATCGGCATCCGTACTACTCATCCGGTGTTGTGCTGCAGACAACGCTGCCATTTGAGGGGCCGGTGCGTCTGCTATATCTTTCATATACGTACGAACTCTGCTCAGTGCAGTTATCGTTTCATCCCATGGTGTAGGGGAGTTAGGGGTTTCGTTAATTTGTAATTGATTCAAGATGTGGAAAGCTTGTTCAACTCTTTTCATTAATAAGTAGTCAGGCTTTACAAGTTCTTCAACGAGTTCTGGTGCTGCATTTACGGCACCAGCAAGTTTAGGGTTAACCTGGGCCATTAATGCATTCTGTTGTCCAACCGGGGAAAACTGAGTGTTTGTATAAACTTGTTTTAGAACGGTTGTCATAGGAGAAGAGGGACCAGAGATCAGATCAATGGCGTTAGTAATCTCCCCTATATTGTTATAACGCTTTACTTTTAGTTCGCTTAAAGCATTTCGCCAATAACTGATGTAGTCATCCGTATATTTTTTTCTTACTTGCTTCTTGAATGTCTCTTGTTCTTTGTCTGTTGGGATTACGTGGTTTGACAAACCCAATACCCAGTTGTCGGTGATGACTTGTTGCGACATTAAATCGACGCGAGGGCGGTAAAACGTACTGAAGCCTGTAGATGTGTAAACTTTATCGATTTCTAATCGTTGAGGATCCAAGTTGTCGTTGAAGACATTATTAAAGTCGAAACCGACTGCTCGCTGTAAATTCAAAGTGCCTAAATCAATGTCACCTGCTTGTTGTAACAAGCTGGCGTACACAAGATCTACATTTGAACTAGAGAGTAGAGAACGTCTTGTCGCACGCACCATATTCATGTTGATCGATACAGGTTCAAAATCAGTGCGGAAATATGCGTCCAAATATTTCATCACTGTCGTGATCGTGTCTGGTTGATCACTGAGTTTTTGGAGCGTTGACATCGTTTGCTGACGTAGAAATTTTATCTCGCGTTTTGTAGGATCATTCAACATTAAGTAACCTTTTAGTAAAGGCAGTGCATTATTAACGTTGTCTTGATTTTGTGTTAGTTGCAAACGATAACCTTGCTCAATTACTGGCATTAAGTGGTTTCTAATTTGCATTATGAGGGCGTTATAAGCGATTTTCGTACTTTCATCGAGACGACTTACATTCATATTCACAAGTTCATTATCTAGCGCTTGTGAGCCACTAAGCCATGCTTGATAAGATGGTTGTACAGTTTGGATCGCACTTGAAAGAGAACTTTCAAAAGAATTGCCTTTTGGGTAAGACGATTGTGAATCATCTATACCAATAAGCTGACTAATCACTCTCAGGTTGTCATCTAAAGTCGTTGAAAACAGGTAAGCACCACTACCTAGTAAAATAATGGAAGCTGCAACGGCTAGACGGCTCTGCCTCTGGATCATCCTAAGGTAAGTCTTGTTTTCACCTGCGAAATCAGATTCAGGCAGGATCTGAGAGTCCATTAAGAAACGCGTAAAATAGGGCGTTTCTGTTAACTGAGTATGTTCCGACGCAATGATCGGCAAGTTAAAGTAGTTGCTGCAACTCTTAGCTAATAGGTTGTATTTTCTACCACCTTGGATATTCGATATAAAAAACACTTCACGGATATCAAGAGAATAAGACCCAGTATTGAGTTCTGAAAGTCGTTCTATCACAGAAGCAATTTCAGACTGACACAATTCGAATTGTTTAGGGAATGCTAATATGGCTTGCTTCTCGTTAACGTCATTAGAGTGAGACGACGAATCTAACGCATTGCTCTCCATTACTTTTACTAAATTACGGAAGCTATCATGGTAGTACTCAACAAATACACCTTTAGCTTCCTTTAATGGAATTGATAGAAATTCAACCGAGGTCTTTAAAGAACTAAAGTGTATGTATTCCTTAAATCCTTCTAGCTTGTCGAGCTTAGACATCATTAAATATAAAGGGATCGCTGAAGATGTTTTTTCACTTACTGATTCTAATCGATGGTTAAGCGCGGTTAACGTGTAATCGATTTGTTCGGTTTCAGAGACAATTAGAAATTCAAAATCGATAAAAAACAAGCAACCAGAAAATGGCTTTCTAGGCTTGTGTTTAATGACCTCATCTACAAATGTGTTCCACAGAGCGCTATCGTTACTTGATACTTCTTGAAACAATAGGCGTTGATCCGGTTTGATATACACGGCGGAGTCTGACTCATACCATTCGAAAAAATCATTCTTTGCAGTACGAGTCTGATCCATTGGCTTGATTGCACTGGAGTTAAGTAGAAACTGAGTTCGACCCGCGTATTTATTGCCAATCATTAAATAGATTGACTTTTTATTGGAACCAGAAAGAAGCGGACGGATGACCATGGCTAATGCTTCTTCTTCTGTTTCCAGCTTTAGGGCTTTAGTGTTGTTTTTCTTTTTTAGCCACAACGTTACCTGAAACAACGAATAGAAAATTGTTATAGCACCTAAAGCAATCCATAGGTAAAACTTGTCTGTTATATCTAGCCAAAGGATATAGATTGCAGCGATCGTAGCAGCAAGAAAGAGGAAAATGGCCGTTGATATAACAACAGGGTTCCTCATTAGTTTGTGTTTTAACATAAGCCTATTTCGTTGTTTTGAGTTTGTTGTAATACCGAGTCTTAAGACGGTTTTATGAGTTTTACGGTTTATTTGCTGACAGATCTGATTCTAAGGTTTTTATTTTGTGTAAATAGACGTTCAGTATCCGAAGAGATTTCTGTAGTTCTTTTTGTTGTTGTTCTTTTTCTGCATATTCAATGCGGCCAATCAATGGAAAAAGAGAGTTACTGTACTCATAAGCTCGTGCTGTCTTTTTACTTTCACTTCCTCTAATTACATTCGCAAATACAGTCCTGGCGTTAGAAAAGCGTCGGTGAAGTTGGGCGTAATCTGTGTTTAACTTTTCTTGTTCATTGGTGAACTCTTGGCGTAATCGTAGAATAGAAGACGAGTCCGGATACAGCTTGGTCAAATCAAGCGTCAATCGGTCTAAAATATCGATCTGATACACTTTGATTGGATCGGCAACCCAACCTTTCATTAGTGTGTCTAATTGGTTTACGACATTAGGTCTAACATCTTGAGAAATAGGAGCATATTCATATCTTAATGAATGTGCTATTTCATTAAGTTGTGAGATATCAGATGTGATGATTTGTTTAGTCAGATCTTTTAGTTGGTATTGCTTATAAAAGAAGTGAGAGGACAATGCTAAAGCAAGAAATCCGGCTAACAGGTAGACGACTAAATAATTAGAGGGTGTTTTATCGTCGACTTTCGATGTTGTTGCAGATTGCTTATTTGACACATCAATTTTAATGGTTGATGGTTGAGCCACTGGTGTTGGTTGTTTATTTTCTTCTGGAGCTCGGTACTTTCGTTGATTCTCTGCTTCGCGCAGGTTTGCTTCGGTCTCTTTATGTTCATCAACCCATTGCTTTAAGATTCGACGTACCCCACCTAATGAAGGTGCTTTTATACCGTAATGTAGTCTTAGTTCTTCTTCAATTCTCATACATAAGCGATGGCAAGTTTCGATCAGCAGTACGTCGTCGGGGTTTGTTTTAATCGACTTTATTCGTTTTTCTGTGTGTTCAACCATCCAGTCTATCGCCCCAATCCTTGCGTTTGATTTTGTAACTTCTGGATATGCGGTAAACCAATAAACGACGCATAAGTCCAGAATAGAACTGAGTCCTTCAGCTAAACCTTTTAAGCCATCATTATGTGTTGCTGCGACAGTAAAGTAGCAACTACAACGGAAATCTTTGCTGTTTTTCGAAAGTATCGTTTTTGAAAGAGACTGAACCTTTTTCCAAGAGACTCTCCCTGTCACCTTATTAAGGTTATTAATTTGACGTTTTATCTCTGTAAAATCATCTAATGCGTTTGGGTTAGTTCCGCTAGGCTTTTCTTCGTCAATAGGCCGTCTTGTGAAATCTGAGGAGAACATAATCTTGATATCCAACTGTATATATAACGAAATCGAAATTTAGCGATAACTAATAAATTTAGCCTCGCTTGTTTTTTATTTATATTCCCGAATTCAACTCCGAACTGCGACATTCTTAATTTTAGCACTATGTGACGTTATTCACAAAAAGATCAAAAAATGTAACAATTTACGACTAGGCTTTATAAAATTTCAGTGATGAAGGTCACATTTATGGTCTTTTTGGGGAGAAATAATATGAATCTAACTATTCCTACGTGTGGTGCTTTATTGATTAATAATTACTCTTGTCAATGATTGCATAAATATTAACTAACACTAAATTAGAAAAATGCTTTAAATGATTATGCCATAGGTTAAAGATAAAAAAGTGGCATTTTAGGTTTTTTGAATTTTGTAAATGCTAATTTTCTTGTATTGAACAACCTTCTTTCTTTGGATGGTTGTTGGTCGTTTGATTTTTCAATTATTGATAGTTTTGATTTTATAAATGAATTTTATTTGTAATTATTCGTAATGCATTTTCTTGTAGATATATCGTTTTTTTTGCTAGTTATAATGTCGTAAATGGCGGGTGTGACCGTCTCCTTATTGTAAAAGACATAATACTTGCTATCTTGCGCATCTAGTTAATATATGGATGAACTCAGAGGGAAGCATGCGAAACCTAAGTCAAATCGGTCTAATATCCACAATGTGTCTTTTTTCGTCCATCGCAATCGCGAAGGGTGAAAGATATGGTGGTTCAGTAAATATGCTGAGCATAGACACTATAGAATATGATGAAGGGCCGAGTGGACAAGTAGATGCTCTACGTTACGGGTTCGTCCATACACGTCCAATTGATGAAAGTAACAACCGATGGCGTTGGTGGTTAGGGTTCAATTATTTAGCAGAAGATGATATCGAAGCTCCAAAGAATGGCGTTTATAACGAGGTAACCAATTACGAATTTCGTATTGTGCCTCAGTATGCTTTAGGTAGCTGGTCGGTGTTCACACCTTATATAGGTGCAGGCTTGTCTTTAGGTTACTCGCAATACTCAAACCGTTGGAAAGTTGACGACCAAGGCTTTCGTTACGGCGAACAACTTGAAGATATCGATCAATTTGAAGCTGGCGCTGTTGTGACTTTTGGTAGTGTGATCAAGTTAGGAAGTAACCCAGACGCTCATTTACAAATAATCCCGCAAGCTTCATACATCTTACCTTTTTATAACGAAGGTCTAGGTGGTGTCGAGTTTAGTGTTTCTCTTCTGTTTTAAAGGCTATTCATGCGTATAAATCAATTGGTTTTGGTGATCTCGAAGTGCCCTGAAGAATATGTTGGAGCTAAAAGTATCGAGATGCCTGAAGAAGGTGGATCTCTAGGGCGAGAAGCAGGTTGTACAGTGACTTTAACGGATCACAACCGATTCATATCTGGTATGCACTGTCTATTGAGTATATATGGAGACACTTATTACATTAGTGATGTGAGTACAAATGGCACATTGGTTAATGGTAATAAGATCCTAAAGAATCAACCAGTTTCGTTGTGCGATGGTGACAGAGTTTCTCTCGGACAATATGAAGTGAGTATTTCTCTTGAGTTGGTAACGACTTCATACGACATAGCTTCTGAAATAGCGCCAGAAAGAGATTCAACAGACCCTTTAATGAACTTGGAAGAATCCGTTGTTGAGGAAGAAGCAGAGACAGGCGCGCTTGAAGATCTCTTCATGGAAACGAAACCTGATGGAGTAGATACTCATGATCCCGTCGAGCACTTAAAATTCTCAATGCAGAGAGATGATGATTATTTGGTCCGAGACGAAAGTAACAAAAAAAATCTTATGAAGTCATCGATAGAACCACAAAGGCAAGTTGTTGATGACAGTTTAAGCATCCATTCTGAGTTCGACCTCCCTAGTCTGATTCCTGAAGATTGGATGGGGATGGAAGAAGAACAGCAGGCGAACCTGAATGCTCAAGACATCGCTGATGATCAAACTAAGATACCGAACCGTTTAAAACCAACAAACATTGAAGGTACCGATTTTAAGTCAGATACGCTTACCGGCAGTTCAGATGTTCCCAAGCGTAAACCGACAAAAGTACCGCCTGTTACTATTATCCCTAATTCCGCAAATATACAAAGCCACAAGTGGGAAGAGGTGACACAAGAGTTTGTCCCTCATACCGAACCACAAGAGCAGCCTGTTGAAAGTGAGAGTAGAACTCAGAGTAATACCGCATTGAGTGAAACTTCTTACGAACATGAAAATGTAACACATGCATTCTTTGAAGGACTGGGTGTTGATTTAGAGTCTGACACGAAACATGACGCTTTATTTTTTAAACAAATGGGCGCTTGTTTGCGATTGTGTATCGATAATTTGTACAAAGATTTACAGAGTGTTGAAGAGCTTACTGACGAAAGCTCCTTTGCTCACAATGATCTTAGCCTAACTACATTGATGTTAACGCTAAATAGTCAAAATCTATTGGCTCCAAATGAGCTAATTGAACAGATACTGGATGAACTTAGCGAGCACGATACCTTATATGCGAAGGCAATTAACGATTTGGTATTGGAGCAACTAAAAGTGAATGATCCTCAGCAGTTTGCAAACACTTTAAGCCAGGAAACGCGCTTCCTTAGTAAGTCAAAGCTATGGCAAAAGTACAGCGAACATTATGAGCAGAATACTCGACAATTCAATGAGTCGACATTTAAAGCGTTGATGAAAGACAGATACAGTAAGGTTGCAAAAGCTGATCATGCGTAAACTTATAATCCCCATTACCTTGTTTCTATTATCAGGTTGTTCTATGTGGGAGCAGTTCAAAGAGTCCTCAGGGATAACTCCTGAGACTTCTTCGATTGAACTTGTTATCGAAGCTTCAGAACACCTCAATGTTCGTGACCAAGGTCAATCGTCCCCAGTAATTCTGAGAGTTCACGAATTAACGTCTCCAGTTATGTTCCGTAGTTTGGACTTCTTCGCTTTGTTCGAAAATGATAAGGCCTCCTTGGGGGATGAATACATTAAACGGTACGAATATCAGCTGCAACCAGGAGACAAGTTGCACGAGATTCTAGAGTTAGACCCAACAACTAGAGCATTGGGTTTTTCTGTCGCATTCCGCGATATCAATGGCTCGTCTTGGCGGAAGGTTGAAGTGATCGAAGAAAAAAGTGAGTACTTTCTGAGATTAAAAGTAGAGGGTAGTGAATTATCTTCGAACAATACTCGCGGTATTGAACAGACGTATTTTTAAGGAACTGACGAATGTCTTTATATAACCCAGTTGTTTGGCAAGATGGTATGTTCATGAAGCCTCAACACTTTCAGCAACTCGATAGGTCTCAAGGCAAGTTATCTAACATGCTTAGCTCTAATAGCTCTCCCTTACACTGGGGAGTGAAAAAAATTGAGATTAACACTGAGCTACTGGCACTTGGCAAAATCGGGATCACACGAGCAGAAGGTATCTTACAAGACCGTACTCCATTTGATTTACCGCTTCTTGCTGAGCTTCCAGAAGTAAGAGATGTTGACCCTTCTATTGCGGATAAAGTGGTGTATTTATGCTGTCCACTGCCATCAGAACGATCTGAACTCTTTGGCGGAAATGGAGACGGTGCTCGCTATAACATGGAAACCCAAGAAGCCGTAGATGCATGTTATGAATCAGAAGATATGGCAAGTATTGTGGTGGGTAAGCTTAACTTTTTCTTAATGTACGATCATGAAGATAAGAGCGCATATACATCAATTCCCATTTTGAAAATTTCGGAAGTGAAGCCAGACGGAAGCATCATTCTGGATGACAACTATATTCCGACGTGCATTGATATTCACGCATCTACAGTTTTGAGCAAGTTCGCGACGGAATTCGCGTCAATGCTTAAACACAGAGCCGAATCGATTGTTCAGCGTTTAGGCGTGGTTGACCAACAGGGCGTGTCATCTGTTGCTGATTTTATGTTGTTACAAGCTTTGAATCGTTATGAGCCGTTGTTCTGGCATTTTGCAAGTGTTGAAGGCGTTCACCCAGAGTCATTTTATCGGATCCTGTTACAAGCGGAAGGTGAATTATCTACACTGTGTTCCGCATCTCGTAGACCACAAGAGTTTACAAAATACAACCATAGCCAACTGACCGATTGTTTATCTCGTACGCTTGATAGCGCGAAAATGACATTAAGTGTTATGTCAGAACAACGTGCAATACCTTTAACATTGAGAGAGCAAAGCTATGGAATTCGAACTGCAGCAATTCCAGACAGTAAAATTGTCGAATCTACGACGTTTATTCTTGCTGTTAAAGCAGACGTACCGCTTGATATTTTACATACACAATTTGTGAGCCAAACTAAGATTGGTTCGATCGACAATATTCGCGATCTAATCAACTTACAATTGCCGGGCATTGAAATGAAACCAATGCCAGTCGTACCTAGAGCGTTGCCTTATCATGCTGGCTATACCTATTTTGAGCTTGATAAAGCGAGTGACGAATGGAATGCATTGAATAACACGGCAGCAATCGCTGTCCATATTGCTGGCGACTTCGCGAACTTATCACTACAGCTTTGGGCTGTACGTTTATGAGTTACGCCGAAAACGACGTCACCGTAGTACTATTTCAACCAGAACCAGGCAAACCAATGGAGGTTATGCCTGCACCTGATTTATCTAGAAATATTGCGGTAAGAGACCTAAACGTCGAGAGCATGGGGGTTAACCCGTTGGTCGATCAGTTTACCTGGTTAATAGCCAGTCTCTCATGTATGTCTTCGATTCCTTGGTTGGACGATCCTGGCCCTTTTAGAGAACAAGTTGCGCGAGAAATTCGCAAAGGTGAACGAAAGCTCAATGAAATGGAGTTGGATCGGGCATCAATATTAGTCATACGCTATTGCTTATGTGCTGCAATAGATGAATCTGTGTGTAGGCAAGAGTGGGGGGCAAACAGCCATTGGAGTACCAATAGCTTATTGTCGGAGTTCCATAACGAAACATCGGGTGGCGATAAGTTTTTTACTATTTTAGAGCGCTTGAAAGCTGATCCACGAAAATACAGACACGTTATCGAATTCCTTTATTTATTGCTTCAACTTGGGTTCAAAGGCAAGTACGGCCGAGAAGAGCGTGGTAACGAAAAGCTTTCAGAGATAGGAAACACAATTTATCGCTTAGTCCGAGACGAGCGTTTAGCCGAACAGGAAAAAGTAACGTTAGTTAACTTAAAGGCGAAGTATTTAAAGAAACCGCTCAAACGCGTTATTTCCCCTAAGTTGATTATTGGCGTCAGTACTGTGATCTTTGGTGTTATGTATGCCGCGACTTACTTGGTCATTGACCTAAAATTTCAGCAGTTACTGGATGTTTATCAATAGCATTAGATTTAATTGTGAGATCTTCTGTCCGTTTTTAAAAATAGACTCGAAGTAACAGTCTCATCCTTCATTTTCACTGCGTACTTAGAGAGATTGCAGCCTGCGATCTCTTTTATCATACATCTATTGGAATTTAATTGGATTTACTATGGGCGTAACAGTTTGTGCGAATGGACTCAGCGTAGTTCATCAAGGCTCAGGAGGAGAAGCGAACGCAACACTCCCTGATGTTTGTTTAACAACAGTCGGCAAACCTGTTGTTCCTATCCCTTATGGTAACAATGCAAAGTCTGCCGATTTAGCGGGAGGCACCACGACTGTCTCTATGGATGGCGGTAACAGCATTGCTATTAAAGGCAGTAAATTCAGCGCCAGTACTGGTGATGCCGGTGGTGATAAAAAGGGCGTAGCTTCTGGCACTATTGAAGCCGAGGCCGAATTCATATCAGCTTCTCCTACCGTTAAGTTCGAAGGTGTCGGTGTATGCCGCCTTTCTGATCAAATGACCATGAATAAAGCCAACACCATGTGTTTAGGCGGTGCTCAAAACCCTTCGGTTTCTGTGACAGAAGAGCAAGAAGGGACGTATACGGTAGACCTGTTTCTTTCTTATTCTGATGGAGAACCTGTTCAAGGGGCTACATATAAACTGATTGATCAAACCGGCGCTTCCTTTGAAGGTACATTAGATAATGTAGGCAAAGCTTCGGTGAGTGGGGTTGCACCTGGTGAATTTAACATTGACTATGGTGAAGATAGTCGCGAATTCATGCCAAACATCCCAACTAAAACTAACCCTAATTTCAACCCAAATGCGAATGCTCAATTAATTATTGAAGAAGCAAAGCGAGGCGAGGTTGGTTTTTGGGAAAACTCCTGGAAGAGAATGTCTGGCGCTGCCAGCTGGGTCTGGGGAGTAATTTTAGGTGACTTTAATGATGATGCATCGGTAGAGCAAATCATTGCAAACACAGCGCTGACAATGATCCCCGTCGTAGACCAAGCAGCAGATGTACGAGACCTTTCAGCAAATATCATGACACTATTAAGTGAAGAAGAACGAGATAAGCCAGAAAATTGGTTGGCACTGTCTTTGACTTTGATTGGCTGTATTCCAACGTTTGGTAGTGCAGTTAAAGGTACATGTAAAGTCGCTTTGAAAGGCGGGAAGGGTACATCAAAAGACACATTACTTGCGGTACTGCGTGGGATGGGTAAAGGTGACCCGGAAAAGTTCTTACGTACCCTAAAATGGGTTGATTACGCCAAACAGGCTAGCAACATTGTATCGGATGTTCTAAAACCCTGTATTGAAGTGGCCACCGAGTTGGCTTCATACGCCAACAGAATGGGTGCGGATGAACTAGCAGAATACTTCTTAAAATTGGTCGACGAAGTGAAAATCATCGATAAGATGGTGCCGGATAAACTAAAAGAAGCGATGGGTGAGTTTGACCAGTTATTCGCTCGAGTTTTGGGTAAAGGTGAGAGAGCATACCCAGCAAAAGTGAAACACAATACTGGTCAATCGGCGCAATCTGGAAGAAATTCGAGTAAGACAAATGAAGAGAAAGGTAAGAATCCTGTTCGGTGTAAGATTTGTCGTCGTCTTGCTGGCAAAAAAATTGGCCAGTGTGCTGAAGCTAGTAAAATAAAACAGTAAGGGGCTAAAATGGGTATTAGAGAAAATGAAGGTCGCTATATTCGTTCGCGTAGCCTTCGTGACTCTGCAGTTAAAAAGAAGCATCCACTAAACTTTATGAATAGGGCTGTAGCATCACACCATATTATTTCATGTGATGCTACACGAAGGCTTTCTAGTTATCGTCGAAAACAAATCACTTACAAAGGCTATGATGTGAATCACCTTTGGAATCTAGTTATTTTGCCGATGCAGGATAAAATCGCTTGTCACTATCAAATGCCATTACATAGATCTAGTCATAAAGACAACGCAATAGTAACTCATTATGAGAAGTCTTTAGGAGTTTCCATTGCCGGCTTACAAAGCAAGCTGGATCAAGAAATGTTGGCTGAAAATGACAGAGAAAAGAAAAAGGTCCTAGAGGACGATATTGCAGTAATCGATGTTCTAAATGGGTATCATAAAGTGGTAGGTGTAAAGTTGGCGCGTGCTCTTAAGGGGCTAAGCTGTAGAACGAATAAAGAACGATTTACTGCTAAGTTGGACGATCTATCAATAGATATACTAGGTGAGATTAGTCGAAATAAATTATTACTCTTACAGAGAGGGGCTCATTTTGCACCGGGAGAAAGCGGATGTGAGATGTGCAGTGAAGCAGCTTCAATGACCAACCGAGTACATTTTAATAGTCTAGATAGCGCTCCTAGCAAATTAGAGGTAAAAGCTTTTTGCTACAGTGGGCGTCGATTAAAAACGATCAAAGAGCAAAAATAAAGTAGGGCGTATATGTATTTCTCATTAATCTCCGAAAATTATTTCACATCTAGTGTGAACTTTGTACCTGTTGACGATCGAGAATCGTTGTATAGTACGAACCATTATCATCCTACTTCATCGGTAAATCCGATTGTATGGTTGGATAGTGAGGGGGGAAGTATCAAAAAAGTTGGACCGATTGTTGATTGTGGTGATTTATCGGTAAGCGCTAAATTTGCTGAAGCGTTAATGAGCTTCGACCCTTACGGTGTTGAGTATTATCCTTCACAACTCGATCTCGAAGATGGAAGTGTCAAAAATCGATATATTATAGCAATCAACAACATTATCGATATTTTAGATGAAGATCGCTCAGATATTGAAATATCTCCAAGAAGTGGTGAGCCCATAGTCCATGAATTGTTTTTATCAGAAGAAAAGCTAAAACAAATTCCTTTAGAAAATAGAGTTGCATTTAGAGTGAAAGGTGCTGAGACAGCAATGTTTTTTTGTGAAGAGTTGTTTGACGTTGTTGATTCGGTAACGGAATTCGATATTTTGAGAAAAAATAAAATAGATATAAATGACCTAGCTCCAAAGTTTTAAGGTAGACCATTCATGAATGATGAATATCAAGTATTAACTAAACAATCTTTAGCTAATTTCCAACTCCAACAAAGCCCTAAGCCAATTGTACCTGTAGAGCCAGATTTGTTGCTGGAAATGACCTTCTCTCCAAAATTATTTATTATCGATGATATCGCTGAAAAAGTTGAACAATTAGTGGTGCACGGTGTGGAATGGTTAGATGCTCGTGTGGATTGTTCTCCAAGCCAACCGTCGGATGATCAAATCAAGGTATATGAAGACTATCGAATGCCATACATCCACCAGACGTACAAATTGACCAATCAAGAAAAGCAGTTTGGTCAGCTTAATTGGATCGATGTTGAAAATACTGAGTTTGATTTCTCTAAGTTAGAGAGCATTCCACTAGAAGAAAGGCTGATCTTCAAATTAGAAGAAGATTATGGCTTGGTTTTTATTCACCAAAGCGTGATTGATTTACTTAAGCAACATGTTAAAGATGTTTGGGTTAGAGACGTTTAAATAAATCGCTGTCAGGCGCTTTTTTATTTTCAGGCCTAAACCACCTACTTCAGTAGGTGGTTATCATTCAGTTTGGTTTTGCCTGTAGTTCTACCCATGTTAAATGCTCCCTTGATTTTTAGCGAAGTCAAAGAGGACAAATAACATGAGCAGATATAATCAAGCTTCCCACGTATTTTGGAGATGTCAATATCACATAGTGTGTACAGCAAAGTATCGATTTAGGATTTTGAAAAACAATGTAGGTAAAGAAGTTTATCGATGTATAAACGTTTATTGTAATCGACTTGGATGTGAAGTCGTTGAATTAAACGTTCAAGTGGCTTTGTTTCCTAAATCAGGGAACTAATGCTTAAAGCTACGATCAGATCATCTAAGTTCACTCACATACTTAGAGCAATGCCAAAGCCTCGCTACAGAACAACTAACTGGAAACAATATAACCAAGCCCTAATCAATCGTGGCTCACTGACATTCTGGATTGATGAGGAAACGATTCAACAGTGGAAGCAA
>NZ_JBFRSD010000045.1:0-29447 GCF_041473395.1 Vibrio sp. 10N.222.55.C6 | reverse complement strand
GGAGGTAATAGCTTCTTCAAGATAGCTTCTTTTCTTTCTACTGAGATACGAGACACAATTACTCTTTATCGCCCAAACTGGTTAAATTTTAACAGTGACAACTACCCTGCCAGATAGGGAAACCTTGCCAGTGCCTTTTCTAAATTAGAAAACCATCAATAACTACAGGTATGGCAAATTTACTTGTGAAGTGCTAGTGCGGTGAGTAGCATCGCGCTAGCAAAAGTATTGGGTTAGGTGCGCACTAAGTGCCGTTAAATTAAATTAAGGCAAAATCACACACATCTAAAACCTGATCTATACTCATAATGCAGTAAAGATTAGCTTTCATGACACTCTCTAAGAAAAAGCCTCCCGATTGGGAGGTTTTTTTTGCATCTAAATCTGGGTTCGCACTAAGTGTCGTTATGGTAAATGTGTATTCAGCAACGTTAAATACTACTGTGAAACTACCTCCCCCTCTCTACGCGCCATAACGTATTAAGAGCCAACGTAATGGAAAGGAGGAGGCTTCCACGGATACCGAAATAATGAGCTTTTCAAGCTCACGCTATGCTTACCTTGCCATAAATAACAGGGTTTAGCATGAACGCTAATTGATCAAAAAACCATCATACCTCAACGCTAATTTGGGGTACGTTAATAATTATTAACATTAGTGATAGCAGAAGATAAAGTTGTTGTTTTGTACTTCCAATAAGTAATTTTAGTTGCTTGATTTTTTCCAACATTTCCAAAGTAACTTTCCCAAGCATCGCTACTTGTTAGTAACTCAGAAAACATATTACTCAAATCGCTAGTTGTCCAAACCTTTTTATAACCTTTAGTCCCTGTAGGAGCTGGACTTTTCTTATTTACATAATTATCTACTTTGTACTTATCTTCATAAGCCATAAAAATAGTGTATACAACACCTTGAGGCGCTGATTGTTTATACCATGGAACAACTACAAAATGGTGAACAGCTGACCCCATTAAAAAATGCCACACTTCTGTTTCTGAGTTTGCTCCGGAAAAAGCAAGAGCCGTATTTATTTGACTCTGCATATTTCCTTTATTTTCAATAACAGAACCATTGCCAGAATCGTTCTGAACAGAACCGTAAACAGCACGACTAAATTCAACTGGTACAGATGGGCAATTACTCAATTGCATCAGTTTTGAATTATTCTCTATAGCTAAAATTAGATCTTCACCTGTGTTACTCATATTTTGCTCCGTTAAACGTATAAATCGGGAATAAAAACCAGCCAAATATACTGTATATAAAAACAGCATTCAACCAGGGGCAAGGCCGCTATTTAGTTTATAAAATGGCGCTCCTTATCCTTATAGTAAAGAACACTTAATATCCCTGTGATCATCCTCATCGGGCGAGGTTTTACTGCGAAATTGCTAATTCTTATTGACGCAAGTTTTAGATTGCGGAGGACGGCTTTAAAATTGTTGCAACACAACCTCACAAAAATCGGTGTTTATTATTACTATTTGGTAAATGTGCGAGTTTGCTATCAGAAACAGCCCTCAGACCACCTCAAACGCTCTTAGCGAAGATTTTAGACACTTGATCAAGGCGGTATGCTTCCATAACGCCTTGTAAGTTTGTGACGCTTTAAGATCGGTTTGTAGAGCAAAAGTCATCGAGTTGCTTTGAACTAAGAACTGCACTCTGATACCCAGTTTACGTTCTTTTTGAGTTTGGGTGTCAGATTAGTTCTATTAGGCCAAAAACCACTCGACTGTGAATGCAGACTTTTTGGCGAAACCAATTTAGGTCGGGTAGACGACACTTGTTACCAAGTGCCGTCCCCCTAAGAACCCAGCGTGCAACTTTCACTGCACTAGGCTCAAGCCTTCACGAAGGCATCGTTTGATACCCAGCAACTTATAAAGCAGCGAGAGTAGGCTCCTTCCAAGAGTTGCGAGCTTGCCTTTTTGACTTTCTCTTAGCCAAGTATTCTTGGTGTTGAGGGTCATATGGTGTCGCTGCACTTCGGATTTTTTACATGTCTCTCGATCGGTACTTTGGCTATTTGGAAGAGATTGAACTGGCAATCCATATCCATGATCTTCTGCCAACCATGAAAATGCCATTGGCCTTTTCGGTTGACGAAGTATTTAAGGGCCACCCAAGTTTTGGATTTTGTCGGATGACGCCTCACTGCCCAGTACCATAATGCAAGAAATAGCTTATGACCTACATATCCGAATACCTGTTTAGCCACGCAATGGCGATAATAATTAGCCCAACCCCTTAATTTCGGATTTATCAGTTTGATAAGATCGTTTACAGAGGTTGTTGCATGCTTTTTGATGAGTTCGCGCAGATTGCTCAAGAACAGCAATGTGTTAGATTTACTCGGTTTAATGAGCAATTTCCCTTTGTACTTTCTGTGATTGAACCCTAGAAAGTTAAAGCCGTTATCGATGTGTGTAATGTGCGTTTTCTCTTCGGATAATGTTAAGCCTCTTTCCGCTAAAAATTCAGCGATCAACGGTTTGATATCGTTCTCCAACACTTCCTTTGAAGCGCAGGTGACGACGAAATCGTCGGCGTATCCAATGAAATTGGCTCTACTACCCTTTTTGAGGGCCGTAGACTTAATATGCTGCTCAAGTCCAGCAAGAGTCATTAGCATCAAGGTTGGTGATATTATCCCACCTTGCGGTGTTCCCTCATCGGTGCGATAAAACAGACCTTTGTCCATAAAGCCAGATTTTAGCCATTGTTCCAACATTCTCTTATCAATAACGATGTTATCAAGAAGCCATTGATGGCCGATCTTGTCGAAACAAGCTTTAATATCCCCTTCAAGTACCCATTTAGCTGATTTCTTTAATGCCAAACATTTGAAACACTGCCCAACTGCATCGGCAGTACTGCGATTTGGCCTAAATCCATAACTATTAGGGTCAGCAAGCATTTCCGATATAGGCTCTAATGCAAGAAGATGGAGGGCTTGTTGCGCTCTGTCAATCATGCATGGAATGCCTAATGGTCTGAGCTTGCCGTTCTTTTTAGGGATGTAGATACGCTTGAGCGGTTGGGCTTTGTACGCCTTTCGACTCAATTGATTAACTGCTTTTATGCGGCGTGCATCTGTGTTCCAGATGACACCATCTATTCCAGACGTTTTACTACCTTTATTTTGAGATACTCGCCTTACTGCAAGAAGCTTGGCTGAGCGAGAATGGGTTAGTATCCACTGCAAGGCTTTCGCTTTACCGTGTTTACCTTCTCTAGTTGCCTTTGCGATACGCATCTGAAGCTTTAATACATGCGACTCAATAGGTTTCCAGTCGATAGACTGCCATTGAGCACTGTCAGGAGAGGCACTAATCTCTTTAGAAATCATCATTTGCGTTTCTCCTTAAATAAAGTTCTTCAAACTCTCTCGCAACGAAAGACCAGTCGGAAGTGGGCTCACTTTCGTGACCAGACACGAGTCTGTATCTGCATCGTTACAATGCAGCCTTCGCTTTCTCCGACCTCCTTTACCCGCATCACTATCGGCCACAAGGGCTTTCCCATAGGGAGCGATACAGGCTTACCCTGTTCCGTATGTTACGTAAAATGTCAACTTAGATGCCCACTCTAGTGCGGAGAGTACTTTGATCACGAAAGGCCAATGCCCAACTCCTTTCCGACTCTCGTTGCCGTTTTGGCCACAGCGTATTAACCACTTCCGCTGCTTCATCATATGACGCACCTTTAATGGATTCACATACGTTCATCATATTGACTCCCTAGCACTTACCCGAATTGTGGTTTTCAGGAGGAACATCCTCTCACGATTTTGTTCCCACTCAGCCTAACGGCCAAGTTTCGTTACATTGTCAGATCCGCTACTTTATTCAGGATCTTAGGGTCATCTGGTGATACAGATGGTTCACTCTTGTCGTGGTGAACAACGCTTCATACGACTTCAGGTCGCACGGGCAGAAATGAGCTAGAGCTACTACTCTAATGATTCATTAGAACGAATAGCAGCGTACCGATGCGATCGCTGCCATTTTAAGAGGATACTTTATTGCTTGCTACTCATGGAAACAGGAACGTAATACTTTCTTGGGCTATATAAGGGGTTAAAGGAACGTTTTTGTGCCCAAGCAGCGGCCAATGAATACCTAGTCTAGAATAAAGACATTTAACCCGTTCCTACTCTCTCGTACTGGCCTTATACCTGAAATTACATTCACTCTCGATGGATATCCTATGCCGAGATTAATATTTCCAGCCGTTAAATTGTAACGATTTAGGGATAGGGCTGTAGCAAGGGTATTCGGTTTGTAAGCCGTAGTTAATAATCATTGAAATATCAACGCCGAAGGACCCTGCATAGTTTGCTCGTCTGAACTTCTGCGGATCGTTTTTGGCGGTTTTCTCAAGTACCATCCAGATCATATCTTCAAGGAACTCAGGGTGGCGCCTTGGATCGAGTGCCATTGTATCGCGCATACAGAACCAGCTTCCTCCGCCTAGCTGTTTTTGATTATAGGCATTGTCAAAATACGCAGTATGCAAACCTTGTAGGTAGGCGTTTAAGCGTATGGACTCCACGGTGTCCGTCTCGTCAATGTGCTGCAAGAAGTAGGGCAGTTTGGTGATGTCCGGCAGGTTTTGGGAATATGGTCTTTTATTTATCATTGCGAGTTCGTACTGCTCGTGTATCTCGCTCAGCAGTTGAGTGAGCTCGGGAGAGTGGGGTTGAGCTTGCACGCTCGCACAGGTAAGCAGCAGTAATGGTAAGACTGTTTTCATGGTCATTCTCCCTCTAGATACCTGATCATAATACCAGTATTTAGGCGGTACATAAAGTTCTTTTTTATGCACCTAGTTAAGTATTATTCTTTCGAGTTTTGTGTGTATCTTGGCACCGCAGGATAGGCTTGGTCGGAGGTGACGTATTCCGTCCTTTCGGGTCTAGTGATCTCCTTTTCTACCTGCGACTTGACTGTCAGTTCAATCATCGGCTCAGGTTTGATGATGGGTTTCTGCGCTTCCTCTTGTTGAAGTTTTACATCATCGGTAACCCCATCAAAGCGCGCTTGATTAAAGAGTCCGCCCGTTCCCTTGGTATGCAGCATCTCGGTGCGGGTGTGTGCCACGGTATCGACGGTACTAGCCCATCCTTTCTCCATCGTGTTGTTTTGCTCGGGTGTCAGTTCTGGTTGTTGGGTTGGGGTGGTGGTTTCATGCGCTTTCTCCATTGTTGCCACAATCTTCGCCGTGTCACCATCGAGTCCCGCCATGGTGGTGAACTCTTCAGTGCGTGTGTATTCTTGCCAAGACTTTTTAGCATCAGCAATATCTTCCGGTTGGTAAGCGGTCATTAGGCGTTGGACGTCTGGTTGGTTTAATCCTATGTCTTTTTCCAAGTAATTCTGGAAGCCTTGAATCGCGTTGGCCGTAAAGCTGGCACTGCCAGAGTCGAGGCGCGTTTGAGTATTCGAGAGGGCGTTCAAGTCCGATTGGCTTTGCATGGCACTTACACCAAGAGACTTGGTGTTGCTGGCGTTAATCGCAAAGTCATGCGCAAACTGCTCAACCGAAGTTCGGGTGTCTTTATTGTCCACCTGCGTGCCGGCACTGGTCACGGCATTGGCCCCTTCGGTGTATTGCTGCGTGGCTTGCTCAAGCTGCTGCTTTTGCTCGGTATTCATCTTGCTGTAAGCCGTACGTTCATCATCAGACCATTTCACGCCGCCACTGGCGCCTAAATTGAATGGCGATGCCCCTTTACCGGTGCCTACGCCGCCCTCGAAGCCGCCATAGACACTTTGCAGGTAAGCTTGTGATTGGTCTTTCGTCCAACCCGTTTGTTGAATCACGCTGTCAACCGCCGTTTGCATGTCATTCATACCTTGGCTGACTTGAGTATTAAAGCCACTGGTGCTGCCTTCACCGTAAGCCAGGTTTTTACCCACACTATCATGCCAGCGGTCGCTCAGCGCCGCGCCTCCTTGGAGGGTTTGACTCAGTTGGGTACTGGTTTGTTCAAGGTTTTGCTGCGTTTGATTGCGGGCATTCGCCACACTCTCTTGCAGCATGCTTTGCGTGTTGGCGCTGATGTTGCCGCGACTGGTGGTTTGTGAGCTGTCGTAGGTGGTGCGCCCATCTCCGTGTTGTGTGGTCACCGAGCCGTCTGGGTTTTGGGTGTAGCTGTGACCTTGGTTGGCGAGGGTATTGGTATCAAACTTATTGGCATGGGTGTTGTTCATGCTGTGGTTGTCAATCTGCATACTGCCAAAATCCAGATTACCCGTGGACGCTGCAGCGCTCGCTCTGGCATTGGTCGAGTTAATCATGCTCGAGAGCTGGTAGTTCATGCTCGACATGACTTCTTGACCGCCTTTTAAAATGCCTTTGGCTATCATAGGGACGCCTATCATCAAGATACCCGTGATCCAGGCGAAGCGGCTGTGAAGCTCATCCGCGGCATTCGCGTTGGAAAGCACTAGCCCCCCGAACTTCCCCGAGACATCCGTAGACAGAGATTCCAGTCCCCAAAGCTGAAAGCCGTTGATGATGGCAAACAAGGCTGGCCACGTGGCCAAAAAGGCAAACGTCCCAAAATAGTTTTTTAACACCATCATGGTCAAGCCAGGAATGACCGCGGCCCCGGCCACAAAGAAGCCTAGGCACGCGAACAACATAAACATCATGGTATGGAGCATCGGCAAGTATTCTCTTGCCATCAAACCTAATGACGCCCACATTGAGGTGGTTTGCAGTTTATTGGTGGTATAAGCGTAATTGAGCGCAGCTTGCGTTGGGTCAAGGCTATCAAGGTTGTAGCGTAGCTCGTTCATCAGCATGTTTTGTTTGATGGTGCTGGACGCGCTGGTACTCATTCTAAAAAATTTGTCGTAGCTGCGGGTGAGTGACTGCACCACTTGCGGCTTATAACGGTCCGCGTCTTTGCCAAGCAATTGATGCGCTAACAAGCTCATGTTTTTATTGGCGGCATCATCAAAGCGCTGCTTGATGATAGGGTAAGCTTCTTCACATCGCTTGTAGGTGCTTCGGCCGCCGCCCTCATCAAGATAAAGGGCGCGCAACGGGCTTTGCCTAACGCCGTCTAAAAAGGCAAAAATATCAGGGGCGGTAAAGAGTTCATCCCAGGTGTATTTCCCATTGATTCTCACATCCCCAATCATGCAGTTATGAAAGTAGTCTCGCCAGAGTTTTTGTAGTGCCAGCTCATTGATTCTGGATTGTCTTGAGAGCTGATACAGCTCCGAGCCAAACAACATCCCAGTACGACCATAACGCTCATCGTCGGAGGTGGTGAAAATGCCTTCCACACCTTCGGCCATCCCCACCATGATAGAAGAGAAAAAGTAAGTAGGCACGGCCACGAGGTAAGGGACATTATCCACCTTGTAAGCCTTACCCGGTTGCGTCTTATCAATGATGAGCATGTCGGCTTTCATGTTGATAAGAAACAGGGGTACGGCAAAGAACACCACCATCCATTTGATGAGGTCTTTGGGGTTACGTGACAGCATGAAGATAAACAAACTGGTGATAAGCCCCAGCATCATGCACATCTGTAAGTAATCCCCAAAGGTATTGGTTCTAAAAAAAGTGGCCAGCGCATTAAAGGCTTTGTTGACCACTTCGCCGGAAGTGTAAGTGTAATATTCGAGTATCATAGGTCAGTTCCCATAAGCCGGGGTAGGTTTGGTGGTCGTGCTGATTTCTTTTGTGCTTTGCTGCGTGGTCTTTCTTTGCGAGTCAATCAGTTGATTGCGGTTGTTGAGCGCCTCAATGGCATTCTCAGCCAGCCCCGCGGTAAAGCGTTTGGCGTTATCGATATCACGAGTGATGAGGGCGATGTCATCCTGGCTGTTGTTGGTGTTGGCCAAGGATTGGCGGGCAACATTTAACATGCTCACGAGGTACTGATTAAGCAGCTCCACCGCTATCATTCGCGAGTAGTTGCTGGTATCGGGGGTTTGATTGGCGGATAAGTCGTCAATAAAGAACTTGAGTACCGGCGTTTGAATCAGCTCCAGAAAACCCTCTTGTTGACGCGTGAGTCTTTGGTCGGTGGCTATCTTTTGCAGTATCGATTCCAGTTGTTTGCGTATCTGGTTTTGTATGCCGTTAGTTTGACTTATGGATAAGTTATTACGCTTGGTAATGGTAATGCACGCATCTGGGCCTGTTTTGCGAC
Source organism: Vibrio sp. 10N.222.55.C6 (assembly GCF_041473395.1). Lineage (NCBI taxonomy): Bacteria > Pseudomonadati > Pseudomonadota > Gammaproteobacteria > Vibrionales > Vibrionaceae > Vibrio > Vibrio sp. 10N.222.55.C6. The sequence goes on along the minus strand of NZ_JBFRSD010000045.1, from coordinate 21,264 downwards.
ACTGATAAACGTCAGCCTTGCCCCCTTCGAGCAGCACGTTGACGAGGTTGTTGTTGTCGGTCAAAAGGCTAGGGTAATAACGCGGATTGCCGTCTTTGTCGTACACGTAAGAGCCTGACAAACTCATCATGAATTGCGCTAGATTTTTGTCGGAGGACAAAAAAGCGTTATTCATGATCGCAGACCAGACCACGTTGTGATTGGTTTGGGTCATGTCTTTCAGGGCTGGATCCTTTTTGGCGTCCTTTAGCTGACCCGCTGCTTTGCCTCCTGCGCCACATTCCTGCTGCCCTTGAACCCAATCTGAGAAGGCGTTGTTTTGTGTACCAAGCGTCGCGCAGACATGCTTTTTGGTAGCAGGAGCGGCAAAGGCGGCCAGTCCACCGATGGACGCTTGCGCGGCTTCACAAGAGTTCACCGATTGATTGAGATATTTGTCGAGCCTGGCTTGGAGATTATCCAGATTTTGCTTGAGCTGCGGTGCCCAGGTTTGCAGGGCTAAGTTGACAATAAAAGGAGGGGCATTATGAATAATGGCTTTGCCCAGTTTCACCAGTTGGTCTGAGCTGATGTGTGAAAATCCCCCCATAAACATATCAATGCCAGTGCACCCGGTACTGATGGAGGGGACAGTGACGCTGACCAACTGTGCATCGACAATTTGATTACGCACAAACAAACTGCCACCGGTGTAGTAGTTGGCCGATTGCCCTTGGTAAGCCGTCGGGGTTGAGACGTTGGCGTTGTACCCTGAGTTATCAAAAAAGCGGGCCAGCGAGTGGTTGGTGTCGGCGTGACTTACGCCTGATAAGCTGATGAGAAATAAAGGAATAACTCGCTTATTCACCGCAACGGTGGACAAGTGGTGGAAAAGTGAGCGCTTCATTGGAGAGCCTCCTGCACTCGCGGATCGTTAAGGGCGTTCTGAATGCTTTGGGCAAGCGTGCTTTCTGGTACGTCTCCAATGCTCAGACGTGAGAACTTACGGCTGTTCACGTTCATTAAGAAGGTCGCAGGCATGACCGTTTTTCCCTGGCCTGGGAAAAAGGTCTTGCCTATCTCTGGTGTGACAGGGATAGGGACCTCAAACCCTGGAAGGCCCGGCCCATCAACAGAGAAGGCGTAAACCGGCAATTGAAATCGCTCGCCAAGACGAGTGATTTTAGGGGCGGTCTTATGGCAGTACGGGCAGGTGCTTTCAAAAAAGAACACTAGGGCATATTGGTTTTGCATGGCAGCGTGTGCGCTGGCGGCATGAATCAAAAAAGCAAGCACAAGGGTACGAAGAAATGGCATAGCGCCTCCTTACGTTTGGGTGGTTTTACATGGATTGAGTGGCTTTAAAAATCCGATTGCTCAAAGTGGGTGGCGACGTTGTAAAAGCGCCCAATTAAATCATTTTGGCTTATCCAGCCGTACGCCAGTGGCTTCATCTCTCCAGTGCTTGGATGCACCAAAATCAAGGCGGGCGTAAAAGGCACCGTGACTTTTCCTTGGTTGTGGCGGTTTTCTTTGAGGTGAGTGATGAAGGTTTCATCATTACTGATCCCAAGGAGCTCAAAATGGTATTGGTCAGCAAACGCTTGAATGGACGGGGCGAGTTGCTGGCTTAGCGTATCTTTTCCTTCATAAACAAAGAAAAAGCCCCATCCGTCTTGTTTCATCTTTTCAACCGCGTCGGTTTTCTTCTTATCCTCCAGTGTTAAATACACTTGTCTTGCCGCTTGCTCTGTCGGATGGTCTTTGGTGTAAGAAAACTCAGGTCTTTCGAGCAGCAGCGCTTTAAAGGTCATGCCTAATTGGTCGGTTTGGTCCGTGATAAAATGATTTAACGCTAAAAACTTCGCGAGCTTGTCTTTATCTTTGGGATGAATGGCCGCGTCGTTTTGCGCTTCAATATGCACAGAGTGAAACCAGGCCATCTGTTCGGTCGCCGATAACGTTTTAGGGCTTGATACGGTGGTTTGAGTGTTGCTTGGTAGCGGCTTAGGTTTGGGCGTTACGGGCATTGCCTTTGGCTCGTTGTACCAGCGCCACCCAGGAGGGGTTTCTTGAGCAAGAGCTGGATGGAGGTGAGTCAGCAGCGCTAGGGTAATGACGCAAAGCAGAGGTTTTTTCATCATCATAGACCTTGATTCCGTGGAGGCGGTTATCCGCCCGTGGCACTTTGAAGTCGTTTCTTGATTTCATCAAAGTTGGGGAGGTTGGTGTTGGCACGCATTTCCGGGTAGAACTCTTTAAAATCAATGTATTCAAAATTGATTTGACCCAGTTCTTCGGGCGTAATAGCGGCGCAGGTGGGATTTTTAGCACTGCCTAACCGTTTACCCAGTTGCTGAAGAGACCCTTGCTCTTGGATGATTTTGGCCAGCTTGTTGTCGTAAACGCAGTAACTGCGCTTTTTACGGGTGCAGACACCCAGCACTTTCTTGGCGCAGTATTGCCCCACGTACAGGGTTAAGCCTTTCTCTTTGGCTTCCCCCAGCGCTTCTTCCGCTTCGCTGCATTTCGCTCCCAATCCTTGCCCCCATCCTGAGTCTTTACAACAATCGTTGAAGCCCGCGAGTTTCTTACTGCACTTCATCGGCTTTCCCGTGAATATTTTGGGTGGGTCGCCGATGTCTTTCACGGCTTCGGCAAGTCCTGCCAGTGCCGCAACGGACTTATCAAAATTGTTATTCAATTTGGGCGCCTCCTCGTAACACTCCCCGTCAAGACAGAAGGAGTGCTCCCCACATTGCAGATCAGTGGTTCGGCATGTCTTCTCAACACAACGCTTTGTGACCTCTTGCTCGACGCACACCCCATTTTGCTTAAGGCTGCAATGTTGAGTTTGAGTCGTACAGTCTTTCGGGAGGTTTGCGCAGGTATTAGGGCGGTCACAATGATGGTCTATCCGATATTTCCAACAATTGAGCGTGGTGGGAATGCCATTAATGGTGCGGGTGGCTCGACCTTCAATACATTGCTGGCGAGTGACCTTGCACGAGTTCATCAGGCGGCATTGTGTTCGCCAGGTCATGGTGTTTTTGATGCAGTTCCCTCCGGATAAGGAGAATCCGTTTGAGCAGCTCAAGGTGGCTTTTTTCGTTTGTGTGGTGGGTCGACAAATCTCGTAGCGTTTATGCCAGTATGCGCTCCATTGCCAGTTTAAGTTGATGGTATATTTTAAATCGCCAAGCGTGTAGCCTTGGTTGGGAGAGACTATCTTTCCATCCCAAAAATACGTGGTTTCTGATCCCGAAAAACCTCTTCTAGTCCCTGATTGCCTCACGTAATTGTCATTATTGTATCGGCATTGTGGGAGGGGGCGTTGGCAATCCCTCCCTTGTTGTGTCCAGCCGGATGGACAGCGGTAGCTCACCTCACCGGTGCTCACGGAGGCAACGGGGACTTTTGTACAAGGCACATTGTTATTCGTTGGACGATGACACTGTTTAGGAATGTGTTCGATAAGGCACTGGGAGCCGCTATCACAATCCACATAGGCATTTGAGAGACCGTGAGTGATTTCATACGCATTCTCTTGGCCGAGTAAGGCAAAGCGCATCGCTGGGTCGCTTTTAACATCGGGGCGCCCTTTATTAAAGTGGGTGTTGATGTCTTGAGCCAATCCATTGGTCACAAACTCTGTCCCTTTTTGTGCATTGATATCACTGTCTGACAGTCTTGACTCTTTTGGACTGCGGATCTCTTTTCGACACGTGGCGTCTTTGCAATAGTCATCGACATTGAGTGGAAGCGCATGAGGCGTGAGAGCTTGGCTTGCCGTTTGCTTCGCCCAATTGGCGCTCTCGGTAAAGGTTTGTTGTTCGCTGGCAAGAGCGAGAGTAGATAAAAAACTGAGCGTGAGCGCAGCCCAGAGGTCAATGCGCATAAGGAGCACCTCATCAAAAGTTGGGGTGAGAGAGGGTTATTGGGCATAGAGCGTGCGCAACAGTGGATGAATGTTTTGCTGCGCATCCCCGGCCGCGAGGTAATCCAGAGCTTGGTAAAGTGAAATGTTGCCGTAAAGGATGTCGTAGTCACTGGCTTTGCAAGGCTGCTTAGGTAAGCAACGGTTTTGTTTGACCGAAACAAAGGCCGGTACGCGATGAATATCAAATTGCTTAAACCAATCAGGGCTGATGGAAAAGCCGCTTTGAATGGGCGCCTTATTGGGGGAGCGTATCAAGGCCTCGATCCGCTTGGCCGTGGCCGGAAAACCTTCAGGTAAGACACCGCGTATCACCAGTGGAACGCCTAAGTGCTCACTTTGCATCAGAAGCTGTTTGAGCGCGGTCTTGGGCATGGTGAGTGAAACAAACACCATTACCCCTTTTGGGGCTTGGTCAGGGTTGCGCGTGGGCTTTTGTCGCCCCAATAAGGGGGACAGGCTCTCCTCTTTTATCAAATCTTGAACATTGCGGCTGAGAGTCAGCGCTTCTTCTCGATAAGCCTGGGCTTTATTTTGTATGTCGTCCGTAGGCCACGTCTTCGCCGCCTCCGGTTGTTGAGTCATTTTTTGCTCAAGCTTGGCAAAAGATTTGAGCTCTTGCTCAGTGTAAGCTTGGGCGGGTAACGCGATAAAAAAACACAGAAAAACAAGAGAGCGCCTAAAGGTGCTCTCAAAAGATGGAATGGTCATAGTAACCTCTTCATTATGGCCGCTGAAAGGGTGGGTAGAGGGTGTGAGCGTTTTGGAAGCTGATTGACAGCACCTTACGAGCATTGAGATCGCGACAAAACGAGAAGCAAAACTGCGAGAGCGGGAAACAGCAGTAAATGTGCTTGTTGTTGGCGAGCTCTGTTTTTAAAAAATCGGTAAGGGAGTCAGGGTGACTGGCAATAAATAGGTCCGTTTCATTTTTGTGGGGAAGAATGGGCATCATCGCGTCACCTTATAAAAAGACACAGTTGCGCTTTCGCCATTGTACAAAACCAAAGTTATCCCCTGTCACCGGGTTGTCATGGCCGGCTTCCCAGATTGTGGTTGTCGTGGTGTACGGGTGACACCAGGCGGCATCGGGAATAGGCCCCGACATTTGATACCGATAACGAGATTTTGGCAAAATAGGATCGGGATATTGATAACAAATCGCGCCATCTTCGCCGCGCGTCTCCCAGATGATTCCTTGCCGGTGCAGTTTGTAGTTCAGCTTTTCCATCAAGAGTGTCGCCGCCTGGATGGGCGTGTCTCGATAGTTGGTGGTGCCGGTGAGCGGATAGGCACTGCCCTGTGAGCCTAAACACCAAAATAAAGCATCAATAGGTAAGGCAGCGTTAGTGGAGGTCAACAGGGCTTCGGGCACGCAAGCAAGCTGCGCAACCAAGTTACCAAACAGTAACGCTTCGGGATTGAGAATGAGGGATAACTCATCGTCGTCCCAAAGTGGGTCAATTTCCGTCATGTAGGCCACATCAAAAACGTCCGTGGCCATGCAGGCGGTGGATTGCATCAGTTGCAGCCAATAAATAACGGGGTACTTATACCAATGGGCGTGATAAAAGCCTCCGTCACTGCTGTCACTCTCACGGGCGGTCACGCGCCCACCGATACGCTGAGTGTTAGCGCCGGACATTTGCACGCCCATGTTCACCATACAGTAAGGGACGCGCGTGATATCGGTTAAGGCATAAGGCTCCCAATAGCCAATGTTGATGCCTATTTGCACAAAGATAGGCGGCGGTTTAGGGCAATAAGAGATAGGCAGTGTGGGATTGGGCGTATCGGGGTACTTAGAGGGCATGACGGTGGCTGAGCCTATCGTCATCGGAAACAAGCAATCCCAACAAATATCGGTCATGGGGTTAATAAAACGGCTTTTACACGCCGCACTGGCTGCTAGGGTTGATGGGGCAATAAAAACCAATAGGCAGCACAACAGTAAACGAAAGTGTCGTTGTGTCATGGGGTGTCCTTTTTCCACGCCGAGCGTGGTACTCCTTTTGTCTCGACAAGAGGCTTCGCCCCATAATCGCCGCCAAAAGCGAGCTTGGTTAAGAAAAAAAAAGCGTCATACTGGAAGCATAATCAAGGGAGGTGCGCACTTCCAATGCGATGTCATTGTTATTGCTCTATCGCCAAGGGGTGCAAACCCGATACGTTCACCTCATCGATGCGCCAGCGCGTGCCTTCTTGGTAGGCAATCGCTGGGACGTGAGTAATGTTAAGCGATTGGGTTAAGTGGCCTTGCTGCGCAAAATACATTCTTGCGTCCAATAAGGTCGCCATTTTATTCGGGCTGCCTCCTGTCAGTACCCACTTGATTGGCTTGGCGTTTTGATACTCGCTAGCGAACCTTCGTTGCTGCGCGTCTCTGGCATCAAAAAAGACCAGCACCTTACTTAACTCAAATTGTGGTAGAACGTTTTGACCGTCGACCTTTGGCCAAGTGCGGGTATCAAAGGGGTTCACTCTGGTGCCCGCTTTGGCAATCACGGCTCCTGTAGTGGGGGCGATAATGTCTTTAGGGAGGGTGATGCTTGGGTCAACGTAAAAGGTGCGGGGGTTGATCGTGGTGGTTAAGCCTGCAACGGGCGGTGGGTTTTCAATGCTTTGCTTGGCGCGCTCCGTGAACTCGTTTTGCATGTCCGCTAATTGACCACTGGCCTCAAACCCTTTCAGTCTTTGGTCAATCCACTCCAGCATGTCAATCTCACCGATGGGGAAGATAGGGGCCACTTGGCCCAAGTTCTTTCCAGCGGCATTTGTCGTTGCCAGTCCAGCGACCAAAAGAAAAAGGGGGGATTTAAGCGCTCGCCCCAATGGCTTGATTAAAGGCGTCAATGTCTTTGCCATAAAAGTGCCTGGAGGTTTGCTCAATGGCGCGCTCCAGTGAGTGGCCTTGTTTATAAAGATTTTCACAATACTCAAACTCCTTAGGCTCGGTTGAGAACATGGCGCGTTTCACCGGAGAGGCGAAAAAGCGGTGATAGGTGACATGGCCACCCGCTTTGATGCGCGCACTGCTGTATCCCGCTTCGGCAGACGGAGCGAAACTTTTAATGAGGCGCTGCTCAAACGGTGAGAAGGCATCCGGGTTTTGGGTCAGATACTCATCAAACCCTTCCCCTTGACGAAGAATGATGTGGATATCGGAGTTGTTGTAGCAGGCTTTGGCTTCCTCGTTGCTAAAGAAGTCTTCAATCCCTTGAGTCACTGTACAAAAAGCGCCGCCGAACTTACGGGCGGTGCGATAACCGGTGTTGATGAACTCCCTCGCTTGCTCGTTTGCCCCAGAGAGGAGGCTCCAGGCTTCTTCAATGATGCACAGCTTTGGGGTAGAGCGAGAGCCAGCCAGGTACATCTGCTGGTTAATCGAAACCATCAACGCAAAAATCACGGGTCTGAGCACAGCAGGCGGAAACCCATCCAGCTCCAGCGTGGTGATTTCCACACTGGGGTCGAGCATGGAGGGCTTGTTGAACACATCTTTGTACATGCCGTCGGTGCAGAACTTTTTCAGTTGCACCGCAATGTCTTTGATGCGTCGGTCGCTTTCTTCTCCAGCAATCTCAATCAAGGCGTCTCTGACATCATCCACCAAGGCTTGATTACCTTTACGCTCCCATGCCGTCACTATCGCATCGCCTAAGACGCTTTGTTGAAACGCCGTCAGTGGGACGTAGGGTGACGCGATGGTGGCAAACAACGCCGTGATATTATCGAGCGCTTCCATCATGGGGTCGACCGGTCTACCGTCATCATCCACAAACTCAAACTCAGCACTTTGCATGGCGCCTAAATGCGTGAAGGGATTTAAGAAGATGTTGGCGTGCGTCATGTACGTCCCCCCAAGGCTGAGCGTCAATTTTTTATAGCTGGCCCCTTTATCGAGGATCCACACTTTACCGCCCATGGCGTAAACCGTTTCGGCAATCTCTTGAACCAGAAAGCTTTTCCCTGCGCCTGAGCCTCCGGTCAGAGCGATATTTTGGTTATCACTGCCACAGGTGAAAGGGTTAAAGAAAGAAATTTGCTGGCGCATCGTGGGCAGCAATACGCCGCCTTTTAACTGACAAAAATCCATGATGAGAGGGAAGAGGTTCACCAGATTAGAGCTTTTTAACGTGCGAACTCGGCCGGCTTTTTTACAATCGCCCCACAACCCTTCGCTCATCATAAAAGGCAACGTTGAAAGCAGCGCTTGTGGCTGATTCATTTTCAGGGGAATGATATCAAGGCCAGCATGGCTGAATGACTCCTTCGCCGCTTGGGTGTCTTTTTTCTGGTGGGTCTTATCGGTAAACAGGGAGACCGTGAGTACCATAGACGCAATGGTAAACTCTTTAGACAACAGACCTTTTTGTAGGGCTTTTCGCTCTTTGAGCTCATCTTCCGCTGTTGGAGCCAGCAGCGCCATTTGGCTGTTCACCGTCTTGGTTAAGTCTTTTATCTTATTATCGTTATCCGCATTTTGCTTACCGGTTGGCTCATTACGAAAGCTCAACGTGACGCGGTGAGGGCAAGTGATATTACGAGAAACGTTGCGAAGAGAAGAAAAGGCCTCAGGTAAGGCGTACAAGCGATAATCCCCAGGCAGACGAGAAAGTCCCAAATTGACCAGCCGTGTGCGCACCTCCTCCCCTTGGTCATTGGTATGACGGGTGGCGATATGGCCACGATGCGTTAACGCTTCGGTATCGGGAGAGAGGGCTTGCAGGTTCAAAGGCTCTAACGGGTTGTAGCCTTTTTCCTTTGGCCGGTCTTGTCGTTTATCAAAGTTTAAGATATCACTCACATCGGTCAGCAACATCTCAGGCGTGACGGGCAGTAAATCAAAACCAAGCTGCGCCAGTCCTGTCTCTAGAGTCATTCGCGCATCAAGCAGCTCTTGTGGGTCTTTTTCCGTGGTGGAGACAAAAAAGAACGCGTCGTAATCGCGCAAATCAAAGCGATTGTTTTTTTGTCGGTGTAAAAAACCGTGCTGCGCGGCGTAGTGGGCGTAAATGGCGTCATCGTTAGCCAGCTTCTGGCAGATACCGCCTCGCTGACTGAGTAGAGCTTGGTTTCCTTCGAGATAGTGCGCCACTCGGTTGTGACCAAACAGCTGCACTTGATAGTCCCATTTATCCCCTGCTGGCAAATCCCCCATGAGGTGGCTTAACGACTGAATTAAATCGTCGTTAGCGCCCCCAAGGACACTGATTTTAAAGCCAAAACCGCGAGAGTGGGGATTGTCGAACACCCGCTCAATGGGATCGTAATCTCGATACGGCAGTTCATGGTGAAGGTGGTTTTGGGCTTGCTTGGCCTCTTGAAATAAGGCGGATAAGCCACTGCGTGAGGAGGAAAACATGGGGGATCCCTTTTTCTATTTTAATGTTAGGGGGCGTGACACAATCTTGGACCGCTTGATGGATTCCCCCCTCATTGAGAGAAGGCTGAGACTGAATGTCGCGCGCCCATGATAAAAATGATGTTTAAGCTTCGTTTCTTTTTTTCCTAATCAATCTTTCCAAATCGCGCGCGCAGGGCGCCCAGACCAACGGCTATCGTCTAAGACAAAGTAAACATCCATCGTATCGATGTAGTGATTGTCTTTGTCGATGAAAGGGAAGACGGTGAGTTTTTTAACGTCTTCTTGGCTTCGCTCTGGCTCCCCCTCTCGATTGCGCCTTGGCAGTAAGGTAAAGGCGGAAGGTGGGGCGAGACGCGCTTGAGAAGAGACCGTGGCGTTACCACTGCCTCCGGTATAACCGTATAGGTTGTCTCGAACTTCGTTCATGGTGACGCAACCTGAAACGCCGCCGACCTGATCGCAACTGTATTCGCTCTCAAAGCCCGCGCTACAACCGGTCAGACCTAAGAGTATCGATAGTGAAAACAAAGCGTGCCTATTCATGGTGATTCCTCACGCCCAAAGCCCACGCGGCTTAACCCTTGTTGGGTGATTTTTTGCGCTAAAGGGTTGATGGGGGCGGTTTGAGTGGTTGGTGGAAGAGAGGGGGTGTTGGTAATGACATCTAACAGTTGATTGCTGTTGGAGACTTGCTCACGCTGCTCATTCATACGCGTTTCGTATTCATCGGCCAGCAATGGATCTAATGGAAAGCCTTCCAAAAAGACAATATTGACGATGGCACCAGGATTGACTTCCACTATCGGATGATAGAGTTCGGCCAGTTTGATGTAGTAGTCCGCCAATTTGCTGCCAACGCTCTCCGTGGCGCCGCCAAGCAGATTCAAGCCAATTTTATCGCTGTTGATGCTTTGACTTGGGCCGAGCGCCGTCGGTGTCGTGGTTTGTGCCAGCGCTTTACCTGCATCCCCTACGCCTTGCAAGATCCCCGCAATGCCGGCCATTTGAACGATCTTACCGTTTTTCAAAATGGTGGTACCGCGAATACCATTGCGACCAAAGTTAAACACGGTCGCATTGACGGGGATATCGAGAATATCGCCATTGGGTTGTATGCAGCTCATTCTACTGGTGCGAGCGACGCCGCGGCTGGATGAGATCTCACCGTAGACGGCGCCGGTGATCGTGCAATCCTTCAATTTAGAGGCCTGACCGTTGGGTAAGACCCCCTGATTGACTGTCTGAAAGACAATCGGTGAGGTATCCCCTTGTCCAGAGACGCCCCCATTAGCATCAGCGCCGCCGGTAATTACGGCGGTCACAAAGGTGCCGGTTGGCACGTAGTTATCGGTCGTGCGACGGGATTGTTTCTCCTCGACACTGGCTTGCCAGTGAAATTCAAAGCTATCAAAGGCATCACCACTAAAGGCCACATCATCTTGCTCTTGGTACTGGAACTCATTCACCTTGGCGTTATCCATGTTGCTATTAATGGCCGGTCTTGGGGGCAGTTTGTATTGGCCAAAGGTGTCTCCTTGGTTGGTCTCGATGCCGTGTTGAGTCGAAGGATCGCCTGCCTTGAGGGTTGAGGCTAATTGCGTCTCAAGCTGCGCCTTGAGCGCGTCAACTTCATCGAGCTTTTGTTGCATCTGCTGCTCAAGCTCTGTCAGTTGCGATTTTGTATCGCGCTCATTGGCCTTTTTAATGTTCTCTAACTCAGAGGTTAAGCTTTGTCCAAAGCGACTTAATGTGCCTTCAAACCGCGCTAAGCTTTGTTCTATTTGGTTGATTTTGTCTTGTTGAAACGTCAGGGCGGACTGGTTGTCTTTGTCGGTAAAATCATCGGTGACGACAGCGCCAAATCCGACATCTTGAATGCCCTTGCTTGGCGCTTGGGGAGACAGTGTTAACCGCCAAACAACAAAAGCCAGGGCGGTCAATATCAGCAATACCGTGAGCGTAATGGTGCGATTGCGCTTTCTTGTCACGGCATTGATCGTGCCGCCGTCTTCAAAGTCCCCGTCGGTGTCTTTGAAGACGCGTTTCTTAAAACGGCCCAAGGCGTCTTTTTGTTTATCGAGCATGGGTGGCGCCTCCTCCAGTAATGAGATAGAGCGTGGTAGTTTGCCCAGGTTTTAATTGATAGGCATCGAGCGCGGCTGAGCGTGCGGAATAGCTGTAGAACTGCGCGGTGGTCAGCGCCATGTCACTGCGGCTTTGATTTTTGAGCTGATAAACCACCCCAGAATAATGACGGCCCACGAAGACCGTTTGAGGGATGATGGCCAGTGACGCTTCATCTTTGGGTAAGGTTTTGGGGTCAACGTCGTGACGTTTAAAACCAGCAATGGGAGCGCCATCATGGACAAAACGTATCATGGCTTTGGTGAGCGCTGTCATGGCGGCGGGATAATCCGCCGCCTGCTCAATCGGGCTTTGCTGCTCTTTGTAATTTTTCGACCAAACAAACTCCGTGACCAAAGATGGTGTAGCTTTGGGGGTAATAAACAGCGCAAACAATCGCCCTTTCTCTGTCGTCAGGTGCGCGGTAAACGGTAAGGGAAGGTTAATTTTTAAGGTGATGGAGCCGGAAGCGTCTTTTTGGTTGCCCGTTGAGGTGCAAAACCCTTTCGGGCAGACGATCGAAATAATACGGTCATTGTTGACCAGTAAACGGTTCACGTTAATGGAAGAGAGTGACAAGGGGATCGTGTCGCCTTCGTCAAACTCATAGCTCACCATGGCGGCATTTTCAGCCAGGGCAAAAGAGGGGATGAAAAAGACCACCCAAAGCGCGATGGATAAAAAATAAGGGTGCCATTGCTGCGATGGGGTGAATGATTGCTCATAAAGATTCATCGGTGTTGACCTCGACTTCTTCAATGGAGAGTAAACCTATGACGCCTTGGTCATAGCTAAAGTTGACTTGATACCACTTCATCTCCGGATCTAGTGCGCGTTGGCCTACGTGCTTTTGGAGTTTCCCGTAGAGTTGTACTTGGAGAGTGTCGAGAGAAATTCGGACCAACTCGACAGAAAATTGGCTGCTGATGTTATCTTTTTTAACCACCGTGGCTTCTCGAAGCAGCTTAGGTTGAACGTTGTACCAGCTTGTCTCGTCTAAATATTCAAGTAACTGACCAAACTGACGTCCAACGCTTGCCGGCGTGATGTTGAGTTTCAGGTAGAGAAGATAATCCGCCATTTGCTCAAGATAAGGTTCATCGACCGCGCCATCCGAAACCGTAAAGGCTTGAGAGAGGGTGGGCGGGACTAGGGTTCGGCTTTGATGGGTAAGGGCTTGATAACTGGTGTAACCCAACACCAGGTTAGTGATAAGCATAACAAGAAAGCCTGCACTCAAAAAAAGATTGAGGAGGCTTTTGACGGCCAGCTTATCCCGTTTAACAAACGGATCCATGATGAAGGGTCTCCTTAGAAAATCCAGTAACGACGACAGGCTGAGGGGGTACGCTTAAAGAGGGTGGGATGGACAAAGGAAGCCCCCCACCAATAAAGTGACAGGGTAACTATGTTGTCACCGTATTGCGCTTTGATGTAACGTAATCCCCCAAACCAAGCCAGCGATAACGTCAGCCCTATCATTTCGTGTTTAAGCCAGAATGAGAGGCCAAAAATGCAGAGGGCAGGCACGAGTTCATCAACTGGGAACCCGAGCCAGCGACGACCTTTGTTCATGTGTTTTGGAATAGAAAAAAACTGATGAGGGTCTTCCATTGTGACTCCTTAGCCTAAGCCGACGAGTGGTGCTCCAACATTCCACAAGACTGAGCCGCCAATGAACCCGCCAACGGCCGCAAACCAGTTACGGCTCATCAGTCCAGTGACGACCGCCCCCGCAAGCCCAGTCCCCAGCATCGCGGTTTCAACCGCAGAGCCTTTGCCCGCCGAGTCTTTCATGGCTTGTTTACCTGACGCGAAGATATCGGCAGCCAGAGCGGGCTGAGTGATAAGAAGTGTCGAGACAGCAACGCCAAGCCCGACAAGGAGGGTGCGCTGGGTGCGTTTTTTCATAATAAATATCCTTATTGAGTGATAAATTTATCAAGTGTTTGGTCATGATGGAGTAAAAGACCTCCTTGCCTGAGAAGCTGGGAAGAAGGGTTAGGTTGTCCTAGGCAGACCGTGCAACGTGCAAATTAAACGGCGCGTGGGGAGAAAGGTTAAAATCGACAGGTATAGGCACGCATCATAAAGAAAACAGAGAAGATTTCGCGTACTTCAAACCGCGATTACGACTCACATGTTGCTTCCAATTTTGAGCGCTAATGATGGTGTTCTTAAGCTTCCGATAACGTTTTTTACAAGCATTCTTTGAAGCTGGGAGAGTGAGACGGTTAACTGATTGAACTTGTTTTTGAACCGCAACAAAATGAACACCCTTCCAATAGAAAGGGAATGAAAGGTGTCCAGTAAAAGACAGTAAGGCGGCAAACGCCATGTGTTCACGCCCGACCGTTCCCAGTTCTTTGACGCTGACAAAATCCCCTTGTTCAACAAAGTGGCCTAATACATTCGCCGCCTCATCTGTACGACAATGTCCGTAGATAATCTGCATCGTTCACACTCCTTTTTAGGACATTGTTTTGTTCTTTTAAAAAAGCAAAACAATGGGCTCTCTTTCAAGAGCCGTGCTACAAACTGGCTTGAGCATTCTTGTAGTAGAATGCGCACATCCAAAGGGTGTGGTGTCTGGTATTCCCAAGTAACTCTATTTCACCACTCAACCAGCGTGCTTAATTGAGTAGAAAAACAGCCTTGGACGTCGCCCCAGAGAGGGCTCCTGAATTTGTTAGGCATATTACGCAGGCCTGCGCCCCTCTGCGGCGCTTTTTGCAATCGTGAAGGCAGCCCACCTTCGAGGCCATCTGAAATAAGATCTCAGACGGCAATATCATTCGTTACAGCGACCAATTGGGAAAACGTTTGAGATGATCTTCTAATCGAAGTTTCCCTTCGCGCTTTTTGGCCCGTTCTGCTCTTTTCGCCGATAGCGTTAACGTTTTATTCGCGTTTGCTGAAAGACTAAAAGCGATACCGACTTCCTTGTTATCAACCCTACATTCTGATTTCAAATTCATACAAAATCCTTTTCAATTAAGAAAAACCGAAACGACCGAGTTCAAACTGAAATATCGCTGAACCCTCTAATCGTTCAAAAGTGACCCAGAATTATTAAACTTATTTGCTTTTGTGATGGGCCTCTCAATCTTGCAATTTAACATAACAAATATAATACGCACCAAATTAAACTTTTGATTTTAATGGTTATTTTATTAAATTTAACGTTGCCTTTGTTTTTAATTTTAAATAATTAATCCATTAATTATTTTTATTGGGATTCTTTGATGTGCTATAAATTTTTCAAGGTTATTTGTTATCTCATTGTTATTTATCTGCTATTTTTGGTTACGCATTATATTTGTTATGTTAAGGGAAAAATCCCAAGGCACACTTAGCGTTTGAAATATCAGGCGACGACACGCTATACTTACCTGAGGTCTATAAGGTTAAAACACACGACATTGCTTACTCCTGTAGTGTCCAATGTCGTGTGTTTTTTCTAGGATTTAGAGTGTGTTAGAGGTGGTACTCTGACTATATAGCACTCGCAAAAAAGCCGACTTTCCAAGAGTAGTCGGCTTTTTTGTGTCTAAAAAACCGGCATTTGATTTCTTTTCCCGGTTGAGATAGGTTGAAATTTCACCGTTTGGACGGCCAATCCAAACACCCCAAAAACCTCTTGGACTTCAAAATATGACGCATTTGACTCAGCCTTGGCTTGGGCTAACGCTCAGGAGAATCCACTTTCTGCCTAACACCGCCTTTTTTGTCCCTCAGGATGAAGCGAGGTGTGTTTTAAACGTGGACGGTGAGTCTTATGAAAACGTTTAGCTCCTCCCCTCCCCCGTTCGATAAATCGAGTTACGATGCGCAGTATCGCTGTAAGCGTAAGGCTCGCAAACTGGATTTGATTGAATTGTATCAACGCGTCATTGAAGAAGAGAACGCGCGGAACCCTAAGACGCCTTTTGAGATCGGATTTAAGTCTCGCAGGTTGCTCCGAAGCGGTAAGGTAGAAACCCTGCCGCCAGAATACGCGCGGATCTTAAAAGGGTGTGAAGAATTTATTACCAACCCCAATCGTTTCCCGTCACTCAATGCATGGGGCGGTGAAGCGGTGAATAATGTCCAATGTCGCACCTTAATTGCGAAAGTATTAGCGTGCACTCTGCCGAACACAGACCTCATTGGCGGGCGCATCGGTTTGCCCACCGAAGCGGGATTGAAAACCATCAGCTACGACCAGCTTCAAGAAGATTATGCGTTGCGCTTTGGAGAGTTTATTTCGCCGAAGTCCTTTGCTAAAGCGGTGAAGTATCTAAAGCGTGCCAGCTATTTTCACAGTGAGCGGATCAATGTGTGTGTCGACCAAGACGAAGGGACGATACGCAGTGCACCCGCGTACAAACAGTTTACACCTCGCTTCTTTAATGACTTAAAAGTCGTGCGTTACACCAACATCAGCGAATTGATCCTCGCAACACGGGAACGCCAGACAAAGAAAGGACTGAGCTTTCAATGGCTCTCTTTCCGTAAGATAGCGTCAGGGATACAAGAGATCTTCAATGCGTCAACGTTAAACACCTATGCGCAATCAACCTCAGCCTTCTTTAGTGAGTATCAACCGGACCTGGCCCCTAATTAAAAAGACACGTTCGTCTCCGCGAAGGCGGAGGGATCAGCACGTCTGAACCTTAGCCTACCCTGCTCTATCTCTCATTTTTCTGGTTTCTCCCAACAGGTTATTCAGGGTTATCTTGCGCACGCAGTCTCATTCGGAAGGGATTTCTCTATTCACGGTTTTTTATAAGAAAGGCCGTGCAAGAAAGGAAGGATAAAAAAGACCGCTACAATGGCCATCAATAAGGGGCTGCGCTTATGAACACTACGTATAAAGATAAATAATTAAATCAATAGAAAAATAAATACTTAAGGACAAGCAAAAAAAACGGCGCGGCAACCTTCTTTTGTCATACGACAGGGACCTTCTTCGATTAAACGCTGAGTCAGGTGGCTCCCTTTCATCATCTCCTTACTTAACGTCCACCTTCATCCGGATGGTATGGCTTAGCAGGGCGAGGGTTTTTAGTGCTGTCAATATTGCAGCCTAAAAAGAGCAGTATGGCGCTGTGAGAGGCTTTCTTCTTAATTTCATTAAATGGTCACGGTTCTTATTCAGCCGCTTAAGCTTACTGCTTTACAAAATGAATGGCCCCTTGAATACTAAGATTAGCGTTTCGATTTATCAGCGTCAGAGGGTAATTCAAACTCAAGGAACATAAATTAGTATTACTTCGAGGTGTTTCTCTTCTTACGCTGTTAGCCTAGAAAAACACATGGGTTACTAGAAGAGAAAAGGACGGATATGACACTTCCTATTTTTCACTCAAACAACGTTCCACATTCTCAGTCGGATTATTTATCTGAGCTCTGGAGGAAGATTGAAAAAAATGAACGGCGTAATCAAAAGGCCGAGATCAAGGTCAATCAGCTTTTTTCTGAATACAAAGATAAACTGACTCCCTATGATAAAAAGCTCGACCATCTTCACTGTGCCTGGGTTAAGCACTTGATGTCATTTTTGACCTCAAAAAAACTCAAAACCAATATCCGCAATCGCTTGATGCAAGCGATTGAACAGGAGTTAATTGACTTGCTTGATCGCCCTTTTATCAATGATAGAGACAAAGTCGAGGCGTTATGCGAAGAGTATGAAACCTATCATAATAAAGTATTTCAGAAAGAGAAACAGCAAGCGCTCAATGCAGCTTGTCGAGAATTTGAAAACGGCATGAAGGAGATGTTCGGCGCTGATATTGATTTACCCCACAAAAAAATCCGTGAAATTCTGGCTTCTGGTGATCCATTCGCCATTGAAGCTTTTATCAGTGCCTTATGGGCCTCTTTTGTTAAACATAATAACGACTCATTTTCACCACGAGCCCAAAATGAGGACGATTGGGACGATTTTGAATTCGATTATTTTGAGAGTGAAGACGACGACGCGCTTAACATCAAAGAAATGTTCCGAGGTACTCAACTCAACAAAATGTACAAACGCATTGCGAGTGTTATCCATCCAGATAAAGAGTCTGACCCGTTAAAGAAAGAAGAGAAACATCGTTTAATGCAGAAACTGGCGGTGGCCAAACGAGAGAATGATGTGATGACCTTAGTCCGAATGCTGACAGAATATGTCCCCGATTCTGAGCACCTTCTTGATGAAACAACTTTAGTGAGAATGGAGCATTTGCTCGAAATGAAGCTCCTGGATTTAAATCGGGCCCACCGTGACATCTTTAGCCAACAAGGAGTTAAGTCTCAAGTCTGGAGACAATTCTCAGCACCAAGCAAGAAGAAGACGCAAGCCAAAATGGAAAAGTATCTTAAAATGATTGATGATTCGATAGTCTCGCTTGAAAAAAGAATAAGAAAAGTTAACAGTATCAATCAATTAAAAAAATATTTAGGATCTCTTACCTTCTATTGATTCTGTGTCTAGAAAAGAGGCTTAATCATGGTGGTTTAAGAGGTTCGAAATACCGCTTGCTCACCCTTCGACTGGCTTCGCCAGCTACGGGATTGCGACGAGCGGTGCCATTAAAGTTTGAGCAGGTATATGTTCGCGTTTCCCGTTAATTTTTGAATGCGCCTTATTATTTAAGCCTTAATACACGCTGATTACGCACTCAATTTAAAATCGTGAAAAACAGCTAGGAAGCTTCAATTAAAGAGAAAGAATAAATTCATGAGTCGAAACCTTAAGCACTATCAAGCCCTTGATGAGATCGTGACGAATGCGCTTCTCGCACTGTATTTAACCATGAGTCAACAAGGTGGATATTGGACAACGAAAATAAGAAATGAACTGTTGGTAAAATTCATCAAACCAAAAGTAAAACGGCCTCAGTTCTCGACATGTAAAAATGAACTCAAAACCATGCTCAGTATTGGCCGAAGTGTAACAGGCAACCTCGAACAAAAAATGTGGGAGGTAAATCAACTGAATCTCGGGTATCAAGCCAAGTTCTCACAGGCTGATGAACTCTATATCATGTTAACGGAATTATTTGAGCAGCATCAGTTTCCAACTATGTTGGAAGACCCCACAAAAGAAATGGAACGAGATACTCTTTACATGAAAGAAAAAAGCATAGAGCAAGGGTTTGATGAAGACAATAACCAGATAAAACCCCTGGCTATGACGGTGAAAACCCATCGGTTGGAAGCGTTAATTGAAGCGCTAAAAGCCAAAGGCTTTTATCGCGTTGAAGTTGACTCTGAAGAGAAAGATGAAGTCATTCACCTTTTATTGCACCGAGAGTGATAACGATTATACGATTGAATAGTGCCTTTCTATTTCTCGGTTTTACCTTGGGTAGACAATGTCCGACTAAATACCCATCTTCAACCTTGACTGAAAGCTTTCCCATATGACAACGCACCCAAAGCCAGTCTGACCAAATAGGTCATAAAGAGAGAGCTTTTCAATACGCAACTCTGGCTTACGCATGAACCTTTTAAAATTGGCATTAGCTAGGCTAGGTTTGCGCATAGGGTCCAATTCTCTTCTTCATTTTTCCACCTAAATCCGGATTTAGGTCTAGTATAATATACTGCGATACTCACCTTGTGACACGGAGCCTTCCATCCTAGTGGTAGGTGAAAATTTCACCCAAACCTTACGGACGCCAGTTTTCAATGCAGAGACACAATAAGAGTTTAGGACTATTCATACTTTTCTTTATGCAGACACATGCAATAATCAACATGCTATGACGAGGCTGATGGTTATATGAGATGTTCCGAAATACCCCCTTTGCTCTACATGGTTACTGAAACTCAACTTGAGAGTGCTCTATCCTCTATAGCCATCAATAACTTGCATATTTACTGTGCGTTTACTCATGAAAGTTTGAACACTAAATTAATCAAAGATATTCAGTACAGCCACTTTAAATCCATAAGCTTTAGCGACGCTCGAACTATTTACCCTAAAAAAGCATCATTCTCGGATGAAGATAGGCAATAACTCATTGATATTTAGAAAAATATGCCTAAGAGGGAATATTCACAACGCTATTTTTGGAGAAAACGTGTTTCGACAATTTTTGTGTATCTTATTGATTTGTAATATTATCTCAATTTAAATGTAAATGGACTCAACATGACCGAAATGATAAAAACTTTACTTAATATCCGCTCGCTTCGTGCGTTCTCTCGTGAATTAACACTTGAGGAACTTGAAGAAGCACTGAATAAGTTAACGACCGTCTTTCTTGAACGCCAAGAGAGCGAAGAAGTAGAGCGCGAAGCTCGTGCTGAACAAGAATCCAAAGTCGCTGAAATCGCAAAGCAAATCAAGGTCGATGGTGTTAATATTGAAGCTCTTATAGAAGCTCTAGCAGGTCAATCAAAGAATAAAATAAAAGGTAAACGTAAGCCTCGCCTTGCTAAATATAGTTACACAGACGGGAACGGCATAGAAAAAACCTGGACCGGTCAAGGTCGCACCCCTTCCATAATTCAAGAACAGCTTGATGCTGGAAAATCAATTGAGGATTTCTTGATCGCGAAATAGTCGCTTCTTTCAAAACCCTCACTACACCCCCCTCAATTAAGAGGCCCAGAATTCATATAGAAACTAACAGAGCCCTTGTTTAGGTTAGTTTCTATAGGGCAGTCAGCTCACTTTAAATATCTCTCCCATTGGCCAATCTTAAAATGAATGCGTGAACAGAAATCAACCTAGAGGCGTTAATTACGTCACTGGCCTCATCAGTACCGAAACACGAGAAAACACTTATGACTATTGCAGAACAATTGCGCCAACAAGGCGAGCAACGTGGCCGCCAAGAAGGACGTCAAGAAGGTCGCCAAGAAGGACGCCAAGAAGGTCGCCAAGAAGCCCTCAAGGAGATGGCGCACAAGATGATGCTTAATGGTCTAGATCAGGAAGCCATTATGGATGTCACAGGATTGAATAAAGACGAACTAGCACAACTTTCTCATTAGCCGAGCAAGTAAATGGCCATCAATAAAGGACTGCGCGTGGGGAGATAAATAGTTAAATCAATAAAAAATAAGGATAAGAAAAAAAAACGGCGCGGGCACTTTCTTTTGTCATACGACAGGTCCCTTCTTCGATTAAACGCGGAGTCATGTGGAACCCTTTCATCACCTTCCCACTTAACGTCCACCTTCATCCGGATGGTATGACGTTGTACGAAACTTTTAGACTTTTCCTACCCATCGGCCTTATTGTTATCATATTCAGGTACTAATTGAGTGAGGGGAATTATCGCCTCACCCAACTTTCATTGTGACAACGTCATAAAAAAGACCGAAAGACTAAGGTTATTACCTTCCTTGAAGCCCTTATATAACGTTCTGGTCAAAGTTTTATAAAATATTCAACGTTTTACTGCCCACTTTTAAATCGACTCTCTTTATACCCAAACGATAAAGGTAAGAGAGTACGTCATTTTTAGAAACATTGTATTGACTACGATTTAGAAGTAATAAATATTCTTCTAACAAGTATGGAAAGTCGCTTAATCAACGCCCATGAGTAATGTCAATCTGAGTGATATGTCGGCCAAGCACGGCATTATTGTGAATCGTCCTATATTTATCGTTGGTTCATCCAATCAAGTCCCGCTTTAGACGTAAGAAACTACTCTGCTATCAATTCATTAGGAGCGACATCTTATCGCTATTAGAAAAACCAAAGCATCAAGGTTTGAACTAGCAACCTAGTGAATACGCTTTCATTATGTAATGATTTTACTTACAAAGTCATACTGTAAGAGACAAAAGATTCCGGAATAATACGTCAAATGGTCTGGGCTAAAACTTATACCAATCCGGAAAACTAACTGATCAGGTCAATCCA
>NZ_JBFRSD010000044.1:0-40459 GCF_041473395.1 Vibrio sp. 10N.222.55.C6 | reverse complement strand
ATTTTTACTTTAATTGGTATAACTTCCTTTTAAAATGGTCCCGAATGAAACTGAAGTACTGCAGTTTTAGGCTGGTGAAGTACTTTGATACAATGGAATGATTAACTCATTTATGTTGGTGCAGGGCCTGAACTGCTTGATTGTTTTCGTTGGCAACCGCTGCTTAAGGCGTACCGCCATACTCGATTGCGTTTGGCAACTGCGTCCTCGGTTTGATGCTCCTAGCTATGCCGAGCGATTAGAAAGCTTTGAATGGTGGCATTGGGATGATGAAACACTAGCAGAAATATTGCCACGATTCCAAAAAGATTGCGGTGAGTTTTTGGCTTACTTTGAGCAAGTCTAACCCCAATATATTTTAAGTCTGAAACTAAAAAAGCAGCCTAAGTGGCTGCTTTTTCGTTTAATAACTTTATAGCGGTTTAGCTGGCAAGCCGTTTAGTTCGCTAACTGATTAATTATAAAGCTTAGCCTCGACTTGCCCAAGTGCGCGTTGGTACATAAACCAAGCACATGTACCGGCAAGCACATTACCCACCATGGCACCCCAGAACAGGCCTTCAATACCAGCAAGCTGCGAACCAATCCACAAGCAAGGCAAGAAGAAGGCGAACAGGCGCAGTGCTGATATCGTTAAGGCAGTATAAGACTTACCAAGCGCATTCGAGATAGAAACCATCAGCATACAGATACCCAACGGCCCTAAACTGATAGGAACGATAAGTAAGTGGTAGTTCAAAATGGTCGAGACTTCGTCTTCGCTGGTCATGAGATTTGCCAACCCGCCAGAGAACATCCAAGTTACCAGTGCGATCACCAATTGGAATCCTAATACAAACATCACGGCAATCTTCACAAGACTACGTATGTTCCCTAGGTTCTTTTCTCCCAACATTCGGCCAATCATAGGTGGCATCGACATAGTCAGAGCAAGCACTGCAACAATCGAAAAGAACTCAAAACGTGAACCTAGCGCCCAAGCTGCAACGGCTGCTGTGCCGTAGCCTGCAAGCAGTTTGGTGGCGAGCATCGAAGAGACTGGTGGCAGTAGCTGACTGATCATCGCAGGCCCCATGATGTTTCCTATAGAACGAATACTCTTGCCGATATCAAGATCGTGCCAGTCGAATGTCATCCAATGCTTCTTAGTTACCTTAGGAGCAACGATAAAGATACCCGCACCGAACGCCAAGATGGTCGCAATCGCGGCTCCGTTGATGCCCATGTCGAGCGTGAATATGAAAATCGGGTCCAATATCAAGTTGATGATGCTGGTCGCGATCATCATCGAACCGGGCAGCATGGTATTACCATTGGCACGACACACACTGTAGAAAAAGTAGAGCAGTGCGCCTGTCCAAGAGCTTACCAGCCAATAGATCCAGTAATAATCAATGATCGGCAGTACCGTCGGTGGTGCATCGAGGAGTTGTAAAATAGGACCACGCAACAGATAGATGATGACCGAGAACAGCGCGACACTCACACTGCCCATCGCAACGACTAATCCGCCGAGCTGTTTGGCATAGCGTATCTCGTTAGCCCCAATAGCTCTCGCGATCACAGCCGTTGTCGCGATGCCTAGTCCGACTTGAATCCCGATAATGATCATCTGAATTGGTAGCGTGAAGCCTTGAACCGCGAGCGGCAGTACGCCTAACTGGCCAATAAAAGCACTGTCTACAAGTTGGAAGCTCATCAGGGAGAGCACCCCAAACAGCATTGGCCATGTCATTGTATAGAGTTGTCGGCCAAGAGAAGGCGAGGGAGTTGCGGTCGTAGAATTCATAACACTCTTATCAGTCTTGAAGGTAGGTTTGTCGTAGTGACAATCCACTCAATGAAGAATTGCGTAAAGGATAACGTAACGTTAGCTCGATACCAATAAATGTCATTAAATCTATCGATATTACCTTTGCACAGTTTCATCGGTATGTGAGCATTGTGCAATGCAACTTTATGCGTTCGCTTATTGAAATTTAAGGTGTCGTATCTTGTTTCTGAGTTTTATATTAGCGGATTGGGTCTAAAGGTTTTCCATTCGACTATTTCTAATGTTTCGCTTTATCCCGATAACTTGGTGGCGTGACTCCAACCCAACCTTTGAATGCACGATTGAAATTACTCAAGTCGCTGTAACCCACTTGCCAACTGATGTCTTGAACAGAAAGGTTGGTCTCTTCAAGTAGCTGTTTTGCTTTAGCTTCCCGAACTTGTTCTTTGGCTTGTTTAAAGAGAATGTTTTTGCTCTTCAGGTTTCTCTGCAGCGTTCGTTTTGTCATGCCGAGCATGGTCGCAAACCACTCAATATTGAACCAAGGTAGAGTCGCATAGGTGTCTATTAATATCTCGACAGCGTGATGCCAATCTTGGGTACTATTTCGTTCTGAAATGGCACGATAATCATCGGGCAGCGGAATCGAGAACGCACCGTATTGCTCTTCAAACTGAATATCAGAATCAAAGAAATGCTTAGGTAATTTACGTGCGCTGTTGTTCTTAGAGACCAACTTGGCGTGTGATGGTTGCCAGCGACTGTCAATGAACTTACGGCATAGGCTAATCACGGTCAGGGCGCGAAACCATTCTGCTTGTTCAAAACCTGAGGTCGATGGGTGATAGCAACTTCGATGACACAGCCACCACAATCCATCGCTTTTTTCCGTCCATATGGTGACGTGATTACTTAAGGTCGATATTTCAGTAATCAAGCAGCGTACCGCTTGCTCGAGAGAAGTGCATTGTTCAATTTTTCGGTCTAGCTCAGGTGACAATTGCTCTAGAGAGGCCTTACGTCCAACCTCAATCCCTATCGAATAGCCAAACTTACGCTCAAGGCCATGAATGAAGCGAATCACGTCTTGTGTAGGAAGCCATTGATTGGATTGTGTCAGTTCAATGGGTAGACCGCACGCAACGGCGACGGTGCGCCAATCCAGTCTATGTTTGTCACAATACTGAATATATGGAGCAATGTTACTGGTCGAAGTGAGCAGTATGCTGGTGGTGTTCGATGATGCTTTCATTGTTTTGTGCCTACCATTAAATGTCATCAAGTGACCTAATTAAGTGTAGCGCATCTCCCTATACTTTTCCTAACCCAAACAGGAGAACAATTATGAAACTTAAACACATTGCCGTTCTAGTATCGTTAGCGACCCCATCATCATTTGCTCTTGCAGCAAACCCAGTTGAAGAAGCTCTGAAAGTTGAAGGTGCTCAAGTTACCTTGACCGTGAAAGAGGCGAGCACAGCATTTACCCCAAGTTTTACTGACTCAGCTCGTGAGTTATTCAATAACTTTCATTGGCAGATGGGCGGCGACCACAGCGTTTACTACAACATGCACATGAGTGAGTTTCTACCAACGGCACTGGCGGCTCCAAACGAAGAGTACAAGCCTTTAGTCAAAAATATCGACCCACGACTCGCTGCACTGAAAGTTGATACTGAAAGCAAAGGTCAGTTGACAATGGATGAGTACTTGGCGGATGAACAGTTCCGTACCCAAGGCTTTATGTTGATTCACAAAGGGGAGATCGTTTACGAAGCTTACCCAGGTATGAAGCCGACAGATACGCACGTTTGGGCATCTACAGCAAAAACGACGGTTGGCACAGTGATCGCAATGTTAGTGGAAGAGGGCAAAGTCGACCCTGAAAAAGAGATCGCTGAGTATGTTTCTGAATTGAAAGGAACGAACTGGGATGGCATCACAGTACACCAAGTTCTGAACATGTCGACCGCGCTAGACAATGAAGAGACATTAGAGTCTATCTTGAACCCAGACTCTGATGTGGTGCGTTTCTTTGCGGCATCGTTTAACTCACCAAGAGCAAAAACGGGTGAGATGGAAACTTGGATGGAAGTGGCTCAAGGTGCACAGAAACTGGAAGGTGAAAAAGCCGGTGACCATTTCCGTTACGCATCTATCAACACCATGGTGCTGACTAAGTTAGTTGAAAACGTTGAGAACAAAACTTGGACTCAAGTATTCGAAGATCGTGTTTGGTCAAAAGTGCACGCACGTCAACCAATGCAATTCAACTTGACGCCAGATGGCATGGCGATCGCGGTTGGCTTGGTTTCATCAACGGTAGAAGACATGGCTCGCTGGGGAACACTATTTACACCTAGCTGGAAAGCGGTGGCTGATGAGCCAGTGGTGTCACAAGCTGTGATTGATCGTATCCGCAACGGCGGTGATCCAAAAGCATTCGTAGGTACTAGCAAAGAGAGCAGTTCACTGCACGCATACAACGAAAAAGCAGACTACAACGCATACCAATTTGATTTCATTTTCAATGACGGTGCAATGTCGAAAAGTGGCAACCTAGGCCAATTTATTTACATCGATCCTGCACGTGACTTTGTGGGTGTGATGTTCTCAACCAACCCATACCACTCAGGTTTTGGTGAGAATAAAGGCCCTGCACTAATGCGTTCGGCAGCAAAACTACTTGCTGACAAGTAATCTATTTATTACCTAACAGGATGTTCCAGGCTTCAAGGAGGAAGCAAACGACTTTCGAGAGATATAATGAAAAAGTTTGCTCTATTAATCCCGTTGAGTTTAGGTCTAGCCCTTCCTGCACATGCCGATTCAGATTCCGAACGTGTTATCGATCCTGCTGATGTCACTAAAGTTTATACTCAAGCTGCATTGATGCTGAATGGTAGTTCAGATATCCAATTTCAAGGGCAAGTTTCTGGCGGTTTAGAAAACGGTCAGCAGTTTGCCCTACTGGCCGAAGGGACGTTTGTCGATGAAAGCAACACAGCACTTCGCGATCCAGACAAATTCGGTACAGAGTACAGCAACTCTAGAATTCAGTACTTCCACGTCTTTGAAACGGGGACGAAAGCTACGCCTAAAGTGGGTCTTTCATTAGATTATATTAATACGCGCAACAGTATTAAAAATGACTTATTGTCGGTTGGCGGTGTTGTTGCGATTAACCCAGCTTATACCGGTGGATTCCTGGTATTTCCAAGAGCAGGACTGATGACTGGTAGTATGGAGATCCCTGGCGTCACTTCATCTAAAGATGATTTAACGGGATACTCGCTTGGTTTGATTACCGCGAAGCATCTCGGTGACTCTGGCGCTTATGTGTCTTTGGTTCCTGAGTGGCAAGATCTTTCTGGTGATGATATCGACATGCAAAACTTCTCATTTAAAACATCGTTAAATGTGCCGATGAACACTGCAAGAACTTGGTGGTTGAATACGCGCTATGACATTACCAAAGCGGATGTTGATGTGAAAGGTGTGTCAATGCCGAATGGTTGGCAAACCGAAGCTTGGGTTGGGGTGAGATACTACTTCTAGCGCTCTAGCCAGCTAATTTGCAAAGAACCTAAAAAAGCCAGTCAATGTGACTGGCTTTTGTCGTTTAGGTACTGCGTAAAACGTTACTTATTTATTAGCAACGTTACCTAGCTTCAACCACGTATCGATAACCGTATCCGGGTTTAGTGAAACAGAGCTGATGCCTTGCTCCATTAACCACTCTGCTAGGTCGTTATGGTCAGATGGGCCTTGGCCACAAATACCCACGTATTTACCCGCTTTGGTTGCCGCATCGATCGCCATTTTCAGCATTGCTTTCACGGCTGGGTTACGCTCATCGAAGAGGTGTGCCACATCGCCTGAATCTCGGTCGAGGCCAAGTGTCAGTTGCGTCATGTCGTTTGAGCCGATAGAGAAGCCATCGAAGTACTTCAAGAACTCATCAGCCAAGATTGCGTTCGATGGTAGCTCACACATCATGATCACTTTCAGACCTTGGTCGCCACGGCGAAGGTCGAATTTAGCCAGAATGTCGATAACCGATGCCGCTTCGCTTGGAGTACGAACGAATGGGATCATGATTTCAACGTTCTTAAGGCCCATTTCGTTGCGAACGCGTTTGATCGCTTGAGTTTCTAGCTCGAAACAGTCTTCGAATACTGGTGAGATGTAACGAGATGCACCACGGAAGCCCAGCATTGGGTTCTCTTCATGCGGTTCAAACGTTTTACCGCCGACTAGGTTGCTGTACTCGTTCGACTTAAAGTCAGACATACGTACGATCACACGCTTAGGCCAGAATGCAGAAGCGATAGTCGCGATGCCTTCTGTTAATTTGCTTACGTAGAAATCGATAGGATCTTTGTAGCCACGAATACGTTCGTTGATTTCCGCTTTTAGCTCATCCGTTTGTGCATCGAAGTTAAGCAGCGCTTTAGGGTGAATACCGATCATCTTGTTGATGATGAATTCTAGACGAGCAAGGCCAACACCTTCGTTCGGGATTTGTGCAAAGTCGAAGGCACGATCTGGGTTACCCACGTTCATCATTACTTTGGTTGGTAGCATTGGTAGCTCATCAACCTCAGAACGTTTGATTTCAAAATCGAGTTCGCCGTTGTAAACGTAGCCTGTTTCGCCTTCTGAACATGACACTGTCACGGTATCGCCATCGTTTAGGCTGCTTGTTGCTGTACCACAACCAACAATCGCTGGGATACCAAGCTCGCGAGCAATGATCGCAGCGTGACAGGTACGGCCGCCACGATTAGTCACAATCGCAGACGCTTTCTTCATCACAGGTTCCCAGTCTGGGTCTGTCATGTCAGTTACCAGTACGTCGCCTTCTTGAACTAGTGACATTTGGTCTAGAGAATCAACCAAGCGAACAGGGCCAGAACCGATACGTTGACCGATAGCACGGCCTTCAACCAAGACATCAGCCTTGTTGTTTAGCTCGTAACGCTCGATAACGTTTTGGTCGCTTTGAGAACATACGGTTTCTGGGCGAGCCTGAACGATGTAAAGCTTGCCGTCGATGCCATCTTTCGCCCACTCAATGTCCATCGGACGTTGGTAGTGCTTCTCGATGATCATCGCTTGTTTCGCTAGTTCTTTGATCTCTTCATCGTTCAGTGAGAACTCGTTACGCTCTTGAGTGTCGGTGTCGATGATATCGACTTGCTTGCCGATTTCTTGATTGGTCGAGTAGATCATCTTGATCAACTTAGAACCAAACGTCTTTTTAACGATTGGGTAGTGACCCGCTTCTAACATTGGCTTGTGAACGTAGAACTCGTCTGGGTTCACTGCGCCCTGTACAACCATTTCACCCAAGCCCCAAGAAGAGGTGATGAATACCACTTGGTCGAAGCCAGACTCAGTATCAAGCGTGAACATCACACCTGAAGAGGCTTTGTCTGAGCGAACCATGCGCTGGATACCCGCAGACAATGAAATGCCACGGTGGTCAAAGCCTTGGTGTACACGGTAAGAGATAGCGCGGTCGTTAAACAGTGACGCGTAAACGTGCTTGGTTGCTTCGAGTACCGCGTCGATGCCTTTCACGTTAAGGAAGGTTTCTTGCTGGCCTGCGAAAGAAGCATCTGGAAGATCTTCTGCGGTTGCCGATGAACGAACCGCTACAGACAATTCTTCGTTGTCTTCAATTAGCTCACGGTAGTTCTCACGGATGTCTTGCTCTAGTGATTCTGGGAAGGGTGCATCTAGAACCCATTGTCGAATCGTTGCACCTGTCTTACGCAGGGCGTCAACGTCTTCAACATCAAGTTCATCAAGTAGTTGGTGAATGCGCTCATCAAGACCTTTGTAATCAAGAAAGTCGTTAAACGCATAAGAGGTGGTAGCAAAACCATTAGGTACAGAAACACCAGCATTGGACAGGTTAGAAACCATCTCGCCCAGTGAGGCGTTCTTACCGCCGACTTTGTCGACATCTTCCATGGATAGGCCATTGAACCATAGGGTATTATTTTGCATTTATTTCTCCAGAAACATAGCAAGCATTGTAGGGATTTAAAGGCAAACGATTACGTATCAGTTTAAAAAAATGTAAATTATTTTCTAAAGCTGTGGGGGACGTAATAGTCAGCAGGGTTTTATTATCTATATTATGGTTACCATCCTACTCAAAATAATTTTAAACATTAAATAAAAAATGCAAATTGATATTCAAAGTCGTGATGTATTCTATGTTTCTGATGGAACGGCCATAACATGTGAGACTTTAGGGCATGTTGTTCTAGGTCAATTCCCTTTTAAAGCCAATGAAAAAACCTTTCCGTTTGTGGAAAGTGAGGACAAACTTTCTGATTTATTAAAAGAGATTGAAATTTCGTATCGTGATACCGGATTAGAACCGCTAGTGTTCTTTTCGATTGTGATACCTGATATCAAAACCAAATTGCTAGAAGCGCCCGCGCACTGTTATGACGTGTTAGAGAGCATCGTGCAGAAAGTACAGGATGACATTCAGATGGCGCCTGTTCCTAAGTTGCAGCGCTCACGCAGTGTAAACAAGGACTCGGTGAAGTATTTCGATCGTATTGCTGCGATTGAGTACACGCTCGCGCATGATGATGGCATCACGCTAAAAGGGCTGGAAGAAGCCGACATCATCTTGTTGGGTGTTTCTCGAAGTGGCAAAACACCAACAAGTTTGTATATGGCGATGCAGTTTGGCTTACGCGTAGCAAACTACCCATTTATCCACGATGACTTGGCACGCTTAAAGCTGTTGCCAGAGTTTGAGATCTACCGACATAAGCTGTTTGGTTTGACCATTGATGCAGAAAGGCTCACTGAAATTCGTGAGAACCGCTTAGCAGGCAGCGAATACGCCAGTGACTCACAATGTTTGTATGAATTGCAAACGGTAGAGGCGATGTTCCGTCGAGAAGCGATACCTTACATCAACACCTCTTCACTATCGGTTGAAGAAATTTCGACACGAATCTTGGAGCGAACAGGTTTGAGAAGGCGTCTGCTGTAAGACAAAGCCTTAGATAAATAGAATGGCCAGATATAAGAAAATCGAAGCTCGCAGTTTACACCTGAGAGCTTCGATTTTTTGTTTGTGC
This sequence comes from Vibrio sp. 10N.222.55.C6, assembly GCF_041473395.1. Classification (NCBI taxonomy): domain Bacteria; kingdom Pseudomonadati; phylum Pseudomonadota; class Gammaproteobacteria; order Vibrionales; family Vibrionaceae; genus Vibrio; species Vibrio sp. 10N.222.55.C6. The sequence goes on along the minus strand of NZ_JBFRSD010000044.1, from coordinate 31,567 downwards.
TCGTTGTAGTCGCTTGCGAGTCAGAGCTTGTTTTCTTAATCAGAGCTTGCTTTCTTAATTGAGATAGCTTTCTAGCGAAGTAAAGACAGCTTTAGCGTTTCACTTTTCTTTTCTAACCAGCGTTCAAGTGCTGGTGGCCAACTGATGCTTGGTTCTACGCAAAAGCCACGAAGCATCGAGAAATACACCGCTTGATCGACTAGAGGCAGTGATGACTCACCATTCTCTAGATCCAGTAAGAGTTCGGCATCTTTCAGTAATGGGTTAATCAGTTGAACGAACTGAGGCGTCTTTTCTAACAGTTCTTCAAAGTTAAAACCTTCGGTCTCTTTACTGGCACGCCAAGCTTCTTTGGCTCCAGCAGAGCGATATTCAGCCAAGTCGAGGTTCCACCAACGTGGGCGTCCAATCTGTTGAGTAAGAGGGAATGCGCGAGTTTGGAACACAGTCACTTGCTCAGATGGCACACGCTGCTCATCGCTTGATTTCAAGTCCATGAAGTACGCGATGATATCTAGGCTCTCTGCCATGATAGAGCCATCGTCTTTTTGTAAGACGGGTACCATCTTTTTACCGATCAGATCGATAAGGGTTTGGGCATCATCATAATCGACAGAAACAAGCTCAATGTTCAAGCCTAGCGATTGAGCAATGTAGGAGACTCTTGCACAGAAAGGGCAGTGATCGTAAATGTAAAGCTTCATAGCTTCCCTCATTCGGGTCATTCTTAGTATAAGATGATGCTAATGTACCAGAAACTTTCGCAGACAATAAGCCTTTGTTAACAAGAACTATTCACTGCGATTAAGTGCACGGGAATATCAAGAGAACGATGAGAATAAGCACCTAGTGTAGAAACTCGTTGCCTAATTCTATTGTCAGTTGAGTGCGGTTTTATTGTAACGAGTAAGCTAATGAGAAAGCTGGTGGGTAAATGACGGGCATAAAAAAGGCTCTGGCTGCTTACTCTAATGCAGAAGAGTGAAGTCAGCCAAAGCCTCAATTTTGTTACCTTTAGTAGAGTGACTACTAAAAGGGCAGAGTGGTTAAACTATGCTTTTTTAAGATCTTGCGCTGGGTAAGTAAGCGTCATTGCGCCTTCTACCGTTGTAACGTGAACGTAGCCGCCACCAGCACTTAGGCCAGTTACTACCATTTCACCTAGTTCAACACCTTTTGTTGCTACAACGCGATCATCAACTGAAAACACTTTACACACCTTCAATAAATTAAATAAATACGATAGATATCGAACGCGGATTAAAACAGATGGGACCTCAATCAACTAATCCGGTTATTTGTCGTAAAGATTAAATTTAGTTATGTATAAATAATTATGTATTAAAAATCAGTTTGTTAACTTACGCTGTGACGTTATTTATCCGCTGGATACACTACACCAACTTGTTGGCGCATCTCTGTAATTAACTTCGCAACCGTTAAAGCGCGCAGTTGGGCCTGCGCTTGTGTTGCGTTGTCGCCAGCAATGCAGCTAGCAAAGGCCTGCGCTTCGTAACTCATGGAGTTTTCGCTTTGTGCTTGAGTAAGGTTTTCTACCGTGCCATCGCGGTAGCGGATCTTAACGTCAGTACATTCAGCGATGTGATCGATGATGATCGCCCCTAATTCACCTTGGATCTCGCTTGGCGCATAAGAGTCGCTGACTTTGGAGTGCGCAAGGGTCACATCAAACTCAGGGTATTGGAAGATCGCACAGCCATGAGCATCGACACCTGAATCAAGTAGCTTTGCAGAAGCCTGTGCGTTTTCAGGTTTGCCAAATAGCGCGACTGTCGCGGCAACACAGTAAAAGCCAATATCGACCAATGAGCCGTTAGAAAAAGCTGGGTTGAAGGTATTTGGGTTCTCGCCGTTTAGGTATTTTTGGTAGCGCGATGAATACTGGCAGTAGTTGATGTGTGCTTTATGTACCTTGCCAATCTTTTCTAACCCAAGTTGAACTTGCTTAAAGTTCGGTAGGAATTGAGATTTATACGCCTCAAACAGCACCACACCGTTTTTCTCAGCGACTTCGAACATGCGTGTTGCTTCATCAATATTTGATGCAACCGGCTTTTCACAGATAACATGCTTGCCGTGTTCCATCATGAAGATAGATTGCTCGCAATGCAGTGAGTTAGGGGAAGCGATGTACACGGCTTCTACAGTGTTGTCATTGGCCAATGCGTCGAGTGAGTCATACGTGGTTTCAACGTCAAATTCTTGGGCGAACTGTGCCGCGCTGTCTAGATTTCGAGAGTAAACCGCAGCAAGTTGCATCGATTGAGATTCGTGCGCAGCTTGAACAAACTTTTGTGTAATCCAATTGGTTCCAATTACAGCAAACTTAATCATATAGGTATCCAGTCGTTAGTCGTCGTTAGTATATTGATTCTGCAGAGATAGTAGCACTCAACGGCTGGCAATGTGCCTGAGATTTACGGAACAATTTCCCTAAACATAGTGCCTAATATTAATGTTCAGCCTTCACAGAGCGTCTGAGTTGACCAGTGTAACGGTGCACAACTAAGCCATTTTTGCTAAGGTGTTATTGAATTCAAACAAGGTGATGATATGCAAATCCGGACGGCCAAGGTAACTGATATTAACGCGATCTTAGCGCTCTCTGAGCAGATAAACCGTCAACATCATCTTGGTGCGCCTATGGTATTTGCACCAGCGTCACAAGGCTTGGCCGACAGTGAAGAGTATTGGTTAGGTTTGATGCTTGACCCACTTGGCGCTTTCTTGGTTGCAGTAGACGACAAGCAAGTCGTTGGCTTTTTAGCGGGTAAGGTAACGCAGAACAAAGGCGTCAGTTTTATTCAGCCGCACAAGGTGGCAAGGGTCAATACGATTGTGGTGAACGATCAGGTTCAGAGCAAAGGTGCTGGTCGAGCGTTAATGAAGTCTTTTAATCAATGGGCGCAGGCGAGAGGAGCGATAGAACTTAGGTTGGAGGTAATGGAGTTTAACCAACAAGCTCAGGGTTTCTATGAGTCGTTAGGAATGGAAACTCAGTCACGAACCATGTCCATGCGTTTTGAGGAGATCTAAAGGTGCGTCTGTTTCTGCCTTTATCACTGTGTTTACTGTTTGTGGCTTCGAACGCGAATGCTGAGCAAGTCGTGGTCGAGAAAATAGTCTCTGACGCGACCGCTATCGAAACCATCGTATTCGAGTCTGCACCGGCTCATTCTCAACGTGTCTCAACGTCTTCATCTAACTCAACCTCTTCCACGAGCTCAAACTCCGAGCATGTGATTATTGTGGATGATGTTCTTAACAGTAGCCCTGATGAAAAGGTAGCTCAGTTTTCTCAAGGGTCATCGAAACGTCCACCTCAAAGTTCCTCTCGACAGTTTTACAACGTACCGGATAGCGTATCTGAGATAGATTCGCTGTCGCAAGTGGTTACGTTAGTTAAAGTCGATAAATCGAAACGTAGGATGTATCTGCTAAAAGGTGAAGAGGTGATTCAGGAGTTTCGTATTGCGCTAGGCAAACAACCGAAAGGGCATAAACGCTTTGAAGGGGACAACCGAACGCCGGAAGGGGAATACCAGCTCGATTATGTGATGGAAGAGTCGGACTTTTATCGCTCAGTACATATTAACTATCCGCAACCTTCGGATATGCAATGGGCAGAGCAAAATGATGTAGATCCTGGAGGAAACATCAAAATCCATGGCATCAAAAACGGCGAGCGTCGTTCGCCGAGCTTTATTCAAAGTTTTGATTGGACGGATGGCTGTATCGCGTTAACCAATCAAGATATGGATGAGTTTCTCCAACTTGTAAAAATGGGTACCCCTATCCATATCGAATGGTAGTCATTGGTACCCAGTTTTCTTAATCACTTTCCGCAGTCAATTAGCGCAATCAATTCGCGAAACCAATTCATAAAAGCAACGTCCAAAATTAAACGCTAAAGCCGTTACAGTAAGACTCGACCTGCACTGAATATTGCAATCACAATCAGCAATGCAATGGTGACTGGCTTAAACTTCGCTCCACCAAATCTTTCGAACAGTTTAGAACCCACATAACCGCCAAACATGCTGCTTGGTAGAAGCGCGAGAGTCAGCCAAACTACATCGCGGTCGACTAACCCAGCGATAGATGCCGAAACAAACGCAGTGGAATCAGCCAATACAAAGAAGGCTATCAGGCCTGCTCTGGCAATGTGCGGAGCGACTGGGCTTGCTAATGCATGAGTGCCAATTGGAGGTCCTGACATCGAAGCCGCGCCGTTCATTACACCTGCAAGGCTGCCTAGAATATAGGGAGCAAATCTAGGTTCGCTTTTGTACTGGAAACCTTTGTAGATCATAAGTGCAGACGCAAAAATGAAGGCACTGATGATCAAGATGATCGTGTCTTGGCTAACGGATTTAAGCAGAAGTAAGCCGACTGGTGTGAAGGCAAAACAAGGGATAAATACCTTTAAAACCCAGCGCCAGTTAACATGCTTTCGAACTTTAGGCAGTAATTGAACATTGCCTAGGAGATCGATCAACATGAAGACGGGAACCAGTTCGATAACAGGCTCGAATAACGCACTTAATGGCAATGCCACTAAGGTGAAACCGAAACCTGAGAAGCCACGAACAATAGCGGCGAAAATGAAGATTGCACCCAAAATTGGGAAGGTTGGACTAAAAATGAGATCCATAAATTAAGTAACCAATGAAGCTGTCTGTATAGAGCGAGCTAATGAAACCAAGTGAGTAGCGGAATGTACTCCTACTCACTTGTGTTTTCTACCTAATTTTAAGGTTTCCCGAGAGTTAATTTTAAAGTCTCTCGGGGTTGTTTTTGCGGTATTTGTTTGGTCAATTTATAGAGGTAAATTGATTCGGGAAATCAGTGAATACGGCATCTACTTTTGAGATGAATTTGAAGTGAGACGGATCGTTTACTGTGTAGCACCAAGTTTGAATGTTTGCTTCACTCAGTGTATCAAGATCGCTCTGATTCATATGCTCGTAGTTCATGTGACAGCTGAACACTTTAACCTCGTCAATCAACATCAAGTCGGCTTGAGTCAGTTGCTCGGTGATCAGACCTACGCGGTATCTCGGCAGGTGACGAGCCATTTCAGAAACGACTTGATGGCTGAAACTTGAAAGCAGCACTCTGTCGGTGTCTAGATTTGAACGAATCAACTCGGTATGCAGCAAATCAACGACATGAGGCGCTTGATGTCGACTGTCGACTTTGATCTCTAAATTCACGCTGAGATCATGCTGTTCAGCAAGCGCGAGCAACTCTTCCAACGTCAATATTCTTTCACCAGCGAACTGCTCAGACTTCCAACTGCCAAAATCGAGCTGACGCAGTTCTGCAAGGGTGTGTTCGTCGACACGACCCTTGCCATCGCTGCAGCGCTCAAGGGTGTGGTCGTGACAAACCACAAGTTGATCATCCTGAGTTGGCTGAATATCTACTTCAATCCATTTCAAGCCGAGTTTAGCGGCTTGTTCAATGCTTGCTTTGGTATTTTCTGGGTGAGTACCTGCTACACCCCGATGGCCTACGATGATAGACGACATAATTAATCCTTCTTAAAGACGCACCGTAAAAACGCATTAAATATCAGTGTACTCGATTAAGCGAGAGCCGTCGTTATGCTTGTCGTCTCTTCGCGTGACTCTTGTGAAGTAAAGTTATTCGGCTGAATACGCTTCCCACGACTGTCAAAAATATGCAGGTTGGATTTATTAATGCTTACTCCGAGCGGCAGTACTTGGCATAGTGTCGTTTCTGGCGTGACGGCGATAAAGGGTTGGTCGTTCACCAGGCCATGAACCAATTGATTCGGCCCCAATGGCTCAACCACACTGATACGCAGTTCGAGAGGCAAGGTGTTCATTTTTAATTCGGAACAAACCTCAGAGTGTTCAGGGCGAATGCCAAGCGTGATAGTCGCGTTCTTAACGTGCGCGTACTCTGGCAGGTACATTTGTTGATCACCGATTTCAAGATAGCCATCATCGAGCGTGGCAGTTAGGAAGTTCATCGCGGGGCTGCCAATAAAGCTTGCCACAAAGGTACTGGCAGGCTGGTGGTAAACTTCTCTTGGTGTGCCGACTTGTTCTATCTGACCTTTGTTGAGAACCACGATTCTATCTGCCAGTGTCATGGCTTCGACTTGGTCATGAGTCACGTAAATACTGGTTACGCCTAGCTCGCGTTGTAGCTTTTTGATTTCTAACCTCATGTGAGCGCGCAATGAGGCATCTAGGTTAGACAAAGGCTCGTCAAACAGGAACAGTTGAGGGTCGCGTACAATCGCTCGTCCCATAGCAACGCGCTGGCGCTGACCACCCGAAAGCTTGGCTGGCTTGCGATCTAGGTATTCTTCGATCTTTAGTGTCTTGGCGACTTTCTCAATCTTCTCTTCAATTACGTGTTGGCTGACACCTCGGTTCTTTAAACCATAAGCGAGGTTTTTGTATACCGTCATGTGAGGGTAGAGTGCGTAATTTTGAAAGACCATTGCGATATCTCGTTGAGCTGGCTTTTCGTTATCAACACGGCGGCCACTTAAGTGAATCTCTCCGCCAGAGATACTTTCCAGCCCCGCTATTGAACGTAGGATAGAAGACTTGCCGCAACCCGATGGGCCAACCAACACAAGAAATTCACCCTTTTCGATATCAAGCGAGACATCTTTCACTGCACGATGACCGTTCTCATAAGTCTTTACCAAGTTTTTGATGCCTAACATGGTAGGTGCTTTGTGCGTATGGTTGTGAGTGGCTTGGGTGTGCCCTAACGTTTGTTTTAACTTTGGCATCGGGGTGTCCTCTGTATTTTTGTGGATAGCTTGGTGAGAATGCAGGTGAGACATCTTGTACTCAGCGAGTGATTGAATGCGGTTATCGTTCATTTGATTTTTGTCGTTATTATTTTTCACTTTCTACTAGCCCTTTTACAAACCAACGTTGAAATACAACCACCACTAAAACGGGTGGCAACATAGCTAAAATCACCATGGCAAAAACATAGTCGTAGCGCGGTAAACTGGTTTCATTGATGTTGTTGAGTACTTGTTTGATGCCCATCACGATGGTGTTGTAGCCTTCGTCCGTGGTCATCATGATTGGCCACAGATATTGGTTCCAACCCACCACAAACATGATGATGAAGATTGCGGCAATCATGGTTTTAGACAGTGGCAATAAGATGTCGACAAAGAATCGAAATGGACCTGCGTTATCTAGCTGAGCGGCTTCTAACAATTCATCGGGGATGGTTTTGAAGAACTGCCTAAAAAAGAACGTCGCGGTGGCTGAGGCGATCAAAGGCAGAATTAAACCTGTGTAGCTATTAAGAAGCCCAAGCCCAGCGACAACCTCATAGGAAGGGATAATGCGCACTTCTAATGGCAGCAAAAGCGTCACGAAGATCAACCAGAACCAAGCTGTAGCATAAGGCAGTCTGAAGTAGACCAAAGCATACGCGGCCATCATCGAAATGATGATCTTACCGATCGCAAAACCTAGCCCCATGATCATCGAGTTGGCGATCATTTTGCTGGCGGTGACTTCGCCACTGAAGCCCATGCTTTTGTTCCAAGCTTCGCTATAAATGGCCGTAAAGTTATCGCCTGGCAGCCATTGCAGGCCCTCGCTGACAATGGTGTTCGGGTTATGCGTCGAGCTGGCGAAGATTAGCCAGATAGGGACCAACATGAACAGCATCCCAGCAATTAGAATTAGGTGGTCATAGACCTTATTACTTTTCATAAATAACTCCTGTCGCGTTAAAACCTAGCTGTGGTGGGCTAGTAGTGAACACGCTTTTCTACAACGCGAAACTGGATAAATGTAAGAGTGAGTACCAGTAGCAACAACACAACTGACTGCGCAGAGCTGCCGCCTAAATCTGCGCCAACAAACCCGTCTCGATACACCTTGTACACCAACGACGTTGTGCCGCCACCTGGGCCGCCATTGGTCATGGTGTCGATCACGCCAAAGGTTTCAAAGAACGAGTAGGTGAGGTTGATGACCAGAAGAAAGAAGCCTGTAGGTGCGAGTAGCGGGAAAGTAATGGTCCAGAAACGTTTTGAGTCGCTGACGCAATCGAGCATCGCCGCTTCTTTTACGGCGTAAGAGATCGATTGAAGCCCAGCCAGAAAGTAGATGAAATTCACCGAAACCTGTTTCCAAACCGAAACCAAAATCAGAGCAAACGTGGCATCTAAAGGGTCGGTTTGGAAGCTAAAGTCCCAGCCTATAACCGCAAATATCTCGGTAAACACGCCAATGTGTGGGTTAAACAAGAAAGCACCGATTACGCCTGCAATCGCAGGAGCAACCGCGTAAACCCAAGTAAGAGTGACCTTGTAAGCGCCTTGTCCGTGAATGATGTTGTCGGCTTTAACCGCGAGCAGCAGCGCTAAGGCAAGCGATAAGAAAGAGACCACGATTGCGAACATTAATGTGAAGCCAATCGAGTTCAGATACTCGCTCGATTCGAATAGCATCTGATAGTTTTCGAACCACACGAAGATGGAAGAGGTGCCCCAAGGGTCTTCTAGCATGAAGGACAGGTAAACTGCCTTTGCCGCTGGGTAGATAAAGAAAACCGCAATGATGAGTATCTGAGGCGCCAAAAATAGGTAAGGCAGCGGAGAGTGAAAGAATTGCTGACGTCGTTCCACAGGGTAATCCCCAAAAATTAGTGACTGTTATCACTGTTAGTTACGGTGAGCACTAGCGCTATAGCAAAGGAATGCATCCAGTTGAGTTGTAGTTTTTGGAGCAAGAAATGGCGCTAGTGAAGAATCTCCTCACACCTTGCCATTACGTTTTTAATGACGCAGTGACAAGTGGTGAGGAGCAATGAACGGCTTTGGTTTATTAAGCCTTTAGCTCAGTAATCTGCTTTGGTTAAAAAGCCAAATTAGTTCATCGTACGAGCGAAGCGTTTCAGCAGTTTGCTGCTCTCATCTTCGACTTTATCTAGGCTGTTCTCGACGCTAGAGCGGTCGGCGAAGATATTGTCGAATTCACGATGCATCACTTCACGAATTTGAGGGTAGTAACCTAAGCGGTAACCTTTAGTCCATTCGCCCGATTTTAGGCTTAGCTGCTTAACGCCCACTTCTGCATCTGGTTGTTCGTTGTAGTAGCCAGACTCTTTCGCTAGCTCATAGGCAGCCGTTGTTACAGGTACATAACCAGTGGTTTTGTGCCAGTAGACTTGAGTTTCAGGCTTCGTCAGGTAATCAAAGAACGCTGCTACACCTTTGTCTTGCTGTTGGTCATGGCCATTGAGTGCAAACAGAGCAGCACCGCCAATGAAGGTTAAGCCTGCGTCTGGGTTAACCGATTTCCAGTATGGAAGGTATGTGGTGCCGAGTTCGAAAGGTACGCGATTACGTAAGCCACCGAATGAGCCTGAAGAACCCATCCACATCGCCACTTCTTGGCGCTCGAAAGGGGTTTGGTTTGCATCCCAGTCGCTGCCGTAATACTTGTAGTAACCTAGATCTGACCACTCTTTCATCTTGCTAACGTGCATCATCATGTCTTTGGTGTTGAACATGATCTTAGTGGACAAGCCATCGTAGCCGTTGTTTTGATCTGCGACTGGCAGGTTGTGGCGAGACTTAAAGTTCTCGAACATGATCCACGGCGTCAGAGATTGAGAAAACGCGATGTGTCCTTCAGCCTTCAGTTTCTTAGCGACCACTTCTAGTTCTTCATAAGTTTTAGGCGCGTCTGCACCCACTTCCGCGAGAAGATCTTTGTTGTAGTAAAGAACCGGTGTCGAACTGTTGAAAGGCATACCAACCATCTTGCCTTGGTTGTCGGCATAGAAGTTACGAACGCCCGCTAGGTAGTCGTTTGAATTAAAGTTGTAACCCGACTCAACCAGAATATCCTGTACCGGTTTCGCGACGTCTTTCGCGTTCATGATGGTTGATGCGCCTGCATCGAAGACTTGCAGAATATTGGGTGCTTCACCTGCTCGGTATGCCGCGATACCGGCTGTTAAGGTCTCTGTGTATGAACCTTTGTAGATTGGCGTGATCTCGTAATCATCTTGTGACGCATTAAAGTCGGTCGCAATCTTATTGACGGTTTCTCCAAGCTGGCCGCCCATTGCGTGCCACCAAGTGACTTGAGTCGTTGCGAACGCTGGCATTGCCGCTGTCGCAGAAAGAACGCCTGCCAAAATTAGCTTATTCATCTTCTTTTCCTTTTGGATGAAATCGATGTAGAGGTATTGAATTAGAGTATTAACGAGACGGTAGGGGTGTCGTTTGAAGCTATCTTGAACAGGCCATATTTCACTTACGTGGCTAAACCGTTTCACTGATATGAAAGATTCGTTTCGATTTTATTTAAGAGTAAAGTTATTGATGGTTTTGATGTTGAACATGTTCGGTTTTTAAGACGTTTTATTGAACAACTGTTGTTCAATAAAAAAGCCTCTCGAAGGAGAGGCTTTGAATAAGCTAGAGCTTGTTATAATCGGCTTTGTTCTAGTGTGCGATATCGAGTTGGTTGTCTTTCACGCCGTTAATACGGAACCAACCTGCAATACTGAATCGCTCTGTGTTTGTCGGCAGTACCTCGTGTGGGAACTGTTCAGATAAGAACACAAATAAGCGGCCTGACTTTGGTGGAATGGTCGCGATGTGGTTGTCTTTTAGGTCGTAAACCACAAGTTCACCAGCGTCTTCTTCTGTCCACTCATCATTCATATAGAACACAGTGGTCAGGCGGCGGTTTTCATTGCCCTTGAAACAGTCTAAGTGCTTCTGGTAGAAGTCGCCTTTTTCGTATTTAGCAAAGTGCGCTTCGTACTCGAACAGACCCAAAAAGAACGCTTGGTTTGCCGCTAAACGAATTTGTTCCATTTTGTCTAGGAACAGAGATGCTGGCTGACCCATATCGCGGCGCACCCATTGAATCTTGTCACTACGAATGGTCGACTCTCGCGTTACTTCATCGTTACGGCCAATCCTAGCCTTTTTCCAGTTCTCTGGAATGCAATCCCTCAATGCCACCACTTCTTCTTGAGTTAAGAAGTCATCCCAAACGAAATAACCTTGGGTAGAAAGAGCATCGATTAATTGGTTCATGTATAGCACTCAGACAATAAATTAGAGGCGCATATATAGTCCTAATAACTTAGGTCAACAAATCACGTATTTTGTCGTCACGATAAAAGAGCGGAAGAGCATGGTACTTTGATGTGATTTTATAGTTAACAAATTTGTTACAAATAAATGTGAGTTTGCTATGGTGTAGGTCTGACCAGTTGAATTATCACAAGGAGTGGGTTTGCAGCTGCATACCATTAAAGGTTACATCCAAGACATGTACTTGGTGGAGTATCCGGACAAATTACTGTTGCTCGATGGCGCATGTCGAGCCGATATTCCGCATTTGAAGGCTTTTATTGAAACCGAACTTATGCGTGATTTTTCTGATCTCCACACGGTTGTGGTGACACACATGCATCCTGACCATGCAGGGGCAGCGCACAAGCTCAGAAAGCTCACGAGCTGTAACTTGGTGGCAGCAAACCGAGACAAAGATTGGTATCACGGCATCGATGGCATTTTGATGCACCTGACCGACTTAGCGCTTGCTAGGTGGATGGCGAACCGCTTAGGCAAGCCTAAAGCAAACCTATGGTATTCAAGAAAGTTAAAGCCGGACTACAAGCTGTCTGATGGGGATAGTATTCCAGGGTTTGATGATTGGTTGGTTCTTGAAACACCGGGCCATACCGACCGTGATCTCTCGGTCTATTGCCCATCACACAGCGTGGCTTATGTGGCCGATTTAATGGTCGAGGTTAAGAAGAAGCTGATTCCGCCGTTTCCTATCTTTCACCCTAATAAGTATCGAGCGTCTGTATCGCGCATTTATGACATGCAGCTCGATACCTTGCTGGTGGCGCATGGTGGGCAAGTCGATTTCAGTCAGAAGGCTTTTGAACACCTGTTGATGAGTGCCCCAAGAAGGCCTGTTACACATTGGCGAGTGACGAAAATCAAAACCAAGAAATTACTTTTATCGATTGGGCGATTTGGTTTTCAATCTCATGGTAAATCGAAGAAATAGATCAGAAGCTTGAATGCAAAGTCGTGTATTCAGAGCTGAAAGTAGAAATAGAAAAATAGATAGCAATAAGGCCAGTCATGAGACTGGCCTTATATCGTTGTGAGTAGCTTTAGTTATAACCTGTGGAGCGGTTACGATGACTCGGATTAGTGAGTCAGCAGGAATTCACCCGCAGGGTCAACAATCACTTTGTCACTCATGCCTTGACGTCCAAGCAACATCATGTAAGTCATGTCTTGACGGTTGCTTAGCGTGATATCGATCGGCCATTGTTGGCCACCGATTCTTAGCATGGTTTCAATCACGCAACGGTGTTCAACTTCGCCGTTAGATGATTTAATTTTCTTACTTGTTTTCAGTTTCGCCTTGCAGCGCACCGTCTCTTCTAGGTGATAAACGTCTGGGTGAAGGTCGAACTCTACGAATTTCTCACCATTTGATTTAACACATAGTAGATTGTCTACGTGTAGAGAAGAGGTTTTAGCCCCTGTATCAACACGTGTATGTAGTCCAGTTATCCCTAACTCTGGTAAGCAAAGTGCTTCGGTATTCCCTATGATCATTTTATTGTTCATTTTCTTTCCAATCATGAGTTATCGGTATTCAATCAGCCCTTGCCACGAGTACGGTTAGCGTTTGGTTTTGCATTCTTCTCGATGAATTCGAAAATCATGTCTGCTACATCTTTACCCGTTGCTTTCTCGATGCCTTCTAGGCCTGGAGAAGAGTTTACTTCCATTATTACTGGGCCGTTCTTAGATTGTAGGATATCTACACCACATAGGTTTAATCCCATGATTTTCGCTGCATTGATTGCTGTTGCGCGCTCTTCTTTGGTTAGTTTAACCAGCTGAGCAGTGCCGCCACGGTGCAGGTTAGAGCGGAATTCACCTTCACCAGCTTGACGCTTCATTGCAGCAATTACTTTGTTGCCAACAACAAAACAACGGATGTCTGCGCCATTTGCTTCTTCAATGAACTCTTGAACCAAGATGTTCGCTTTTAGGCCCATGAACGCTTCGATAACGCTTTCTGCTGCTTTGTTTGTTTCTGCTAGTACAACGCCGATACCTTGAGTGCCTTCAAGAAGCTTGATCACAAGTGGCGCGCCGCCTACGTTTTTGATCAGGTCTTGAATCTTGTCTGGGCGGCTAGCGAAACCTGTTTTTGGTAAGCCAATACCTTTACGAGACAACAGTTGTAGTGAGCGCAGTTTGTCGCGAGAGCGACTGATTGCTACTGACTCATTGATACAAAAAGTGCCCATCATTTCAAATTGGCGAACAACCGCAGTTCCGTAAAAGGTAATGGAAGCGCCAATACGTGGAATAACAGCATCGTATTGAGGTAGCTCTTCACCCATGTAGCGAATCTTCGGATTGTTACTCGCGATATCTATATCACAGTGCAACGTGTCGATAACATCGACCTGATGACCACGTGCTTCTCCAGCCTGCTTTAGACGAGCGGTAGAGTATAGATTTTCGTTGCGAGAAAGAATTGCGATACGCATGGCGTTTCCTTAGTTAATACCTGATTGGTAACTGCAAATAAATTAGTTGTTAGCTGAGCTTTCAGTTTTTTCTGAGGCTCCTTGCTTGCTTCGGGGCGAACCTTAAGGCTTTTCGTTCAACTAAGAAAACGAATTAAATTTGTCGAGTCGACAACGGAAATTTATCGATTGTGTGAGCTATTGGTACAGCAGGCTTGAGAGGGGAATTGGAATGGAAAAGCGAGTTGAGACCTAACTCATATTGGGGGTAGGAGCATATTAGGTTGTACCCAACTCGCGTTTACTCGGTGCTAAAAAGTGTACTAATAACGCCAGTTACATAGATCTAAAAGTGTTCGTAGTGCTTCTCTTTCGAGCTTACTGCAGGTGCTTTTTAGCTTGTTAAGATAGTATTTTCTCATGGTCATTACTCTCTCTGGTTAGGCTTTATTTACAACCTATGGTTTGTTGCTGACCCGTTCATTATGGATAATTAAGAGGAACTAAAAAACAGATGGTATTTTTATTGGTTGTTCCTGTTTTGGTCGCATTACACTACTTTTTGATGAATGTGTTTTATAATGAGCTTAATTAGGAAGAGCTATCTTTAAAAGGTTCACTATTTGTCTGATCTAAACATGATGCGTTACTACACGCGGCTAGAATCATTCGAGCCAAACATTTCTCATTCAGTCACCCTAGCCGAAGTAGCGGATATGCTGTTTACAAGCTTGCGTCACGCTCGAACTTTACTTGGTAAGATGCATCAAGCTGAATGGGTGGTGTGGGAGCCAAAAGTCGGTAGGAATCAACGTTCAAATTTGACTTTGCGCTTTAGTAATCAACAACTGACTCAACACGTTGCCGGTAAACTGATAGAGCAGGGTAAGTACGAAAAAGCGCTCTCACTTTTAGACAATGACCGCGCTGTATTTGGTTCTCTCCTTCAAGAAACCTCTGGCGCGACGATGCGTGAAGGATTGCTGCACGTTCAATTGACCTATAAGCGTAAGTTTGAAGACCTGTTCCCACATCATATTCACCGCAGTAGCGAACGCTTTTTGATCAGGCAAGTGTTCAGTTGCTTAGTCACTTGTAATGGTAAGGGCGAGTTGAAGCCTGAACTGGCACACCATTGGGAATATGATGCTGAAAAATTAGTTTGGACTTTCTATTTGCGCCCCGGCCTAACCTTTCACGATGGGCAACCCGTCGACGCCAAGCAACTCGTTTCGTTGTTTTCAGCCTTGCAACCCCTACCTTTCTATCAGATAGAGTTAGCCCATGTCGCTTCGGTTTACAGTGAACAGCCATTGAGGATCAGCTTTCAACTCACCAAAGCAGATACGGGCTTTGCTGGCTTATTGGCTGGCGTTAAGTATTCGATTCAACCTGCTGCGCAAGTCACACGAGAGCCATCGCCATTAAATTCGGTCTCTCATGCTGTGATTGGAACCGGCCCCTTCAAAGTGGTTGAGACCAATAATGAACGAATCAAGCTTGCCGCATTTGAACACTATTATGGTTGCCGCTCGTTAACCGATGAGGTGACTATCTGGCAGTTTGAGGAATCAATGACGGGCACTGCTCGTTTCGATGACAGCCAAATGCACGTATCGCCTTATGGAAATTCTTCTTGTTTCCATCAATTAGGGAAAAGCGATGCGGAACTTGTTTCAGCAGACACAGACGGCCTTCGTAGCCGAGTCGAGGATGGATGCTTGTTTATCCTGTTCAATCAGAACTCAGCGGCTAACCCACTAAATAATGAGCAGCGCAAATACCTTTCACAACTGACCAACCCACAAGCGATTTTGTCACAGTTGGAACATAACAAGGGCCTGTTTAGTGTCTCTTTAGCTCAAAATATACTGCCAAGTTGGCAGAAATTGTATCGAACGCCTTCGAAAGAGACACAACTTCCGAAAAAGATGAGTATAGCGGTTTACGATTATTATGCGTTGTATCGATGTGCGATTTGCGTATCTGACATACTCAAACGATATGGTGTGGAAGTTGAGGTGAACACCTACAGTTTTCGAGAATTGGCTCAGTTATCTCAGAGTGGCGAGTTAAAGGAGGACTTGGTGCTGTGTAACTTGAACCTCGATGACAATGCTCCGTCTTCGCTGTTCTCGTGGATGATGAACGATCCTGTTTTGCACTCTGCTTTAGGAGAGATGAACAGCGATTGGCTCAAGCAGCGCTTGGATAGTCATAAAGCATCCGTGGAACTGCCTAATTACTTGGCAGAGTTGGAGCCTGTTGCATCGACGTTGATTTCTGATTATTGGCTAGTGCCTATGTTCCATCACCTACAAACCGTGCGTTTTCAAGGGATTCTTAAAAACGTAGCCATCACCAACTGGGGATGGCCAGATTTCAAGAATGTATGGTCTGCTGATTAACCTTTCTGACTAGCTAAATAACTAAGTTAACTCGTTGCCAAAGTTGGTTTTTCCAAAATCGACTTTGACACGCTTACGTCTAGATAAATTAAAAATTACACTCTGTGGTTTACTTTTTGGTTTTGGTATGTAAACTAGTCAGTGTAGTTTTTGAGTTGGGTCTTTCCCAACGGTTGAAGAGATACCAATGAAAAAATATCTATTACCGATTTTAGGAGTACTTGCCGTGGTCGCTATCGTAAGCACAGGTTCACAATCAAATGACAATCTAGATAAGCTTCCAAAGAAGTTTGCTAACAGTGAGTTAGAGTACAAATCGGGCATGTCTGATATTTTTTCAATCTTGAAAGCGTATGTAACCGTGGAAAGAAATGAGCCAGTGCCACGTGCTGCATTGCCTTTGATTCCGATGACAGCCGAGCAATTGATCGAAGAGACAGAAGACGTTGCGTACCGCTTAGGTCACTCAAGTGTGATGATGAAGCTAGATGGCAAGCTAGTGATGACTGACCCTGTGTTCAGTGATCGAGCATCACCAGTGCAATGGATGGGGCCAAAGCGCTTTCACCCAACCCCAATCTCACTGCAAGATCTACCTGACATCGATGTGGTAGTGATCAGCCATGATCACTACGACCATTTAGACAAAGGTGCCGTGAAGGTATTAGCCGACAAAGTAGGGACGTTCTTAGTGCCATTAAGAGTGGGCGCACTGTTGGAAAAGTGGGGCGTGGATAAAGAGAAGATCATCGAATTGAACTGGTGGGAATCGGCAACGGCCTCAGACATTGAGTTCACGTTGACACCGACACAGCATTTCTCTGGTCGTGGCTTGCTTGATCGTGACCAAACACTGTGGGGCAGTTGGGTTATTAACGCTTCAGACAAGAAAGTCTTCTTTAGCGGTGATTCTGGTTACTTCAATGGCTTTAAAGAGATTGGCGACCGTTTTGGGCCGTTTGATTTAACCATGGTTGAAACGGGTGCGTATAACTCACTTTGGGCGGATATTCATATGTTCCCAGAACAGAGTGTTCAGGCACACATTGATCTGCAAGGTAAGGTGATGATGCCAATCCACAACAGTACCTTCGACCTTTCTATGCATGATTGGCAAGACCCAATGGAACAAGCACTGGCGATAAGCAAAGAGCGAGATGTACAAATGGTAAGCCCGGTGATGGGTGAACGTTTGGTGATCTCAGAGCCTGTACCTGTTCAGGCATGGTGGAAACTAGCATCGAATTAGAGCTGTCATCCAAATAGACATAGCTAAACCACTAAGCTGTACAACCCAACTTATACACGAAACGCCACCGATCTTACGATTCGGTGGCGTTTTTTCGTTTTATTTTTAAGATCAGCTTTCTAAGTTCTGCGCCATTTTCTTCGCAATTTTTCTGAATTGTTCTAACTCGTCTTCGGCCATGCCTTTGGTCATTCTCTTCAGCATGTCTCGATCGATATCCGAGACCTTACTCATGATCTCTTGACCCTTATCAGTCAGAACCAATAACTGGCTGCGCTTGTCTTCCGGGTTCGGAGACTTCTTCACAAGTTCCTGATTGATCAAGGCATTAATGAGCCGAGTGACCTGTGCTTTATCACGATCTAGGAAGTGTGCGATATCGATAGCGGTACATGGAGACTTCTTAGTAATGATCTTCATGACACGAATGTTCATAGGTGCGATCTCTGAGTCTAAGCTCTCAATCTGTTCGCTCATTTGACGTTTCAAAGAGTGCACTAGACGAAAGATTGATTCTAGCGATGTGTTATCAGACATAAACGATCCTTAGAAATATAGTTGACATTATCAACTACTGTATTTATAGTTGACATTATCAACTTAATTGTTCGTAAATTCAAGACAGGAAATAGATATGACGATTCAAGCAACTCTAACGCCAACTCTTCCTGAGCAAAAAGGCACACCGGTTTTATACAAAGTTTTGGTCATGATGAGCTTAATGCTGACGATTGGCGGCAGTTTAACGGCTGTGATGACTTACATGAATGTCGGATTCGGCGAGGAATTTATTGGCAACTGGCTTTCTTCGTTAGCCCTTGTTGTCGTGATCATGATTCCAATGGGCACGGTGATGATGGCTTTAGTCACCAAAGCCGTTGCTAGAGTGTTCACAACTTATAGCGAGAAAGTTCGCAACCTGATCGTAGGACTGATCATGGCATTCATAATGGAGTCCATGATGGCATTTGTAACAGCGGCAAATAACATTGGATTTTCGGATACATCGGCGTTTACCAGTGGATGGTTTAATGGATTTATTGCCGCACTTCCCATTGGCCTTGCGATCATGGTCGTGATGTCGATGACGGTTAAACCTAAGCTCGAACGATTCATGAAGAGCTAACCAAAACACTTTTTAAGCATTTTAGGAGGTCCAAATGAAAGCATTCACAGGCAAACACAATAACTACCGTATCACTATCGAAGAAGTGAACATCAAAGAAGATCGTGAACTTCAAACCATGCAGTTTGAAATTGAAGACAGAGAAGATATGTTCGCGATTGTTGAGAAGATCAAACATGACAGCGGCTTAGATGAGCAATCAGCAGCGCGACTAGGAGTGAGCATTCGCTTGTTAGGCCCATTGATGATGCAAGATAGAAAACACCCTCTGTTTGTTGATTTTATGCCTCACTTCAGAAACTTCATGCAGAATTTGAAGAAGACGTTGAAAGGGCAGTAAAGCCTAACCATCAGCAACACATCGAAAAGCCAGTAACGAACTTACTGGCTTTTTTACATTTAAATCAAAATAGTTTCAGTTGTTTGCGTCTAGAATATGCGAAAATTGATGGCTGAATTTTCGGTGTAGCACCGTTGTTGAATTGTCTATTCAAGCTTTAAGAAATCCGATATTATACTGGTCATAAAACTAAAGGTGGTATTATATGACAAATGTATTTAAACAAGCAGCTGAAGAACTGTTGAGTCGTCGTGTTGCTGGCACCAAAGCACCAAGATTGGACGAACAGTACCGTCCGAATAACTTGGAAGATGCGCTAAAGATCCAATCTTCAATGATCGATTTGAAAAGCGATAAAGTCGGCGGTTGGAAGTGCTTACTTCCTCTGGCTGAAGACAAGTTTGTTGTTGCGCCAATCTTCTCGGGCAGCGTTCAACAAGGCGAAGTTTGTGAACTGTTTGCTGACAACGGCGTAGTACGCGTTGAGCCTGAAATCGCATTTACGCTTGCTAAGAGCCTGCCTGCAAGCCAAGAAGGCTACAGCGAAGAGCAAATCAACGAAGCGATTGGTTCTTGCCACATGGCACTTGAGTTAATGCAGTCTCGTTTTGCGGATGACAGCGGCGCTGAGTTCTATGAAAAGCTGGCCGATGGCCTAGTAAACCAAGGTCTATTTATTGGCTCTGAGATTGATCGCGAAAAAGCGTTCACTTCTGCAGAGATCAGTATTGAAGTGACTCAAGGCGAGCAAGTTCAAGCATTCGACGGTAAGCACCCGAATACACTGCCACCAAGCCCAATTTACTGGCTGATTAATTACATGACACGTCGTGGTGTTGATTTCCAAGCGGGTGAAGCCATTATCACGGGCTCTTACTGCGGTATTGTAGAAATGGGATTCGATAAGCCAACGACCTTCCACTACGAAGGCATTGGTGAATACCAAGTAACGTTCAAGCAGAAACGCTAACTTCTAGCGGCGCACTATCTGTTATCGAAAGGCTGTTTACTGATGAGTAAATAGCCTTTTTTATTACGTGATGCTTAATAGGGTTCTTATTACTTTGCATTAAATTAGGCGTTTAGACGTCTAGACGTTGACAAGTTCTAAGTGTGACATTAGTCTGCTCACCTTCCTGTTCTATTGTGTTGTCGTTCCATGTCCAATTCAAAAAATTCTAACGCGGTAATTGCCCCTTCTGCAGTGGCGCTTATCCCTCTGATCGTTTTCCTTGCGCTGTTTATTGGCGTGGGTACATACCTGTCGCTACAAGGCGTCGATTTTGCTTTCTATCAGCTTCCAGCTCCGATTGCGGCTCTGCCTGCCGTGATGTTAGCGTTGCTATTGAGCAAAGATAAATTGAACCGTGCGATCGAGCAGTTCTTAGGTGGTGTGGGTCACAAAGACATTATTGCAATGTGTATGATCTACCTATTGGCGGGTGCTTTTGCGGCTGTAGCTAAAGCTTCTGGTGGCGTGGACGCGACGGTAAATCTTGGTCTATCTGCTATCCCAACGAGCATGATCCTACCGGGCATCTTCCTTATTTCGGCGTTCATTGCGACGGCAATGGGTACTTCTATGGGTACTATCGCTGCGGTTGCTCCTGTTGCACTAGGCATTGCTGACTCAGCTGGCATGAGTATTCCTCTAACCGCTGGCGTAGTGCTAAGTGGCGCTATGTTTGGTGACAACCTTTCTATCATCTCTGATACCACGATTGCCGCGACACGCTCGCAAGGCTGTGAGATGAGAGATAAGTTTAAAGAGAACATCCGCATTGCACTTCCTGCTGCACTTATCGCGATTGTTATCTTTGCTTTCAACAGCACGGCAACTCAGGTTCCTGAAACAGGTCCAATCGAGTGGCTAAAAGTCCTTCCGTACATCACTATCTTGATTCTTGCGGTATCGGGCATGAATGTCTTTGTCGTGTTGGCGATTGGTATCTTGCTGGCGGGTGGCGTGAGCCTAGGTTCTGTTGAGAACTACGGTATGACTGATTACGCTCAAGATATCTATGCAGGCTTCGGCAACATGCAGGAGATTTTCTTATTGTCGATGCTAATTGGCGGTTTGAGTGAGCTAATGCGTCGTCAAGGTGGATTGGCGTTCCTGACTAACTTAGTAAGTGGTGTGATTCGTGCGTTTGGCTCTTCACACTCTAAGCAAGCGAATGGTCGTGCGAGTGAGCTAGGCATTGCTGGCTTGGTATCTATGGTGAACCTATGTACTGCAAACAACACGGTAGCGATTATTGTGTCTGGTAGTGTGGCTCGTCAATTGGCGGAAGAGAACAATGTGTCTCCACGTCGTTCTGCAAGCTTGTTGGATATCTTCTCTTGTGTGATTCAAGGCGTGTTGCCTTACGGTGCGCAGGTATTGCTGTTAGGTTCGGTATTTAACCTATCGCCTTTGGATATTGTAGCTAACTCTTACTACTGTTTTGCTCTTGCAATCGTGGCTGTGGTTGCTGTGTTTATTAAACACCCAGCACGTCAAGTGGCTCAAGCTTAGTAACAATTGACCAAACTGAGTGCTCACTGGCTCTGATAAGAAGGCTCCTTAATAGGAGCTTTTTTGTGCGTGAAACTCATGGCTTGAAAATTCAATGTACGTCTTCAAATACAAGAAAACCGCCTATGTAGACGGTTTCTAATTTCGTTATAGCGGTTTTCAAGTTTATTGTAGTGTGAATGACAATTAGGCTTGAGAGCTTTAATTCAGCTTATTAGTCACGAACTCTTTGTTTCTGACCATTAGCCACATCAGGCCGCCTAGCGTACCGATGGATAATTGGATAAAGCCTAGGTTTTCAATCAGTGACTCTGGGCGGATTGAAACTAATACCATGCCAAGCGAGCCACAAATCATGCTGAAGAACTGTATCAGTGCGACGGCAGAGCCCGTGTCATGATCTTGTTGATTCAACATCAAGTTGGTCCCCGGTACTCGCATGATGATCGCCATTAATGTCGCTGGTGCAGCGATGAACATGAAGAACCAAGGGGACAGGTCGCCAATGGTTAGGGTGAAGATTCCCGCAAGCGCTAATAAAGCAAAACATCCTGAGATGACCTTTTGAACCGGCATTCGGTAGGACAACTTCATGTAAATTGTTGGACCAAATGAGGCGCACAGTGCATTGAATGCGAACGCGTAACTAAACTGTTGTTCGGTCAATCCAAAGTGATCGATGTAGATATAAGAACCCGCCGCAAGAAAGCCCATCAACGCCATCGGTATGATAGAGAAAATGACCAGCAGCTTGACGAACGAGCGGTTTTTCATGACCACGCCCATTCTTCCCCATGATCGGAATATAGAACCTTGGTATTTGTTTTCGAGTGTTTCTCGGTAGCAGCAAGCTAATACTGACGCAAATGCACCAAAAATGGCGAGCGTGACAAACATCATTCGCCAAGAAGCAATTTTCAGTAGAAAGGCACCAAATACAGGCGCAACCATTGGCGCGATGATCACCAGTGACATGATAGTCGCCATGATCTTTTCACGTTCTCGGCCGTCATAAAGATCTTTGACAATGGCGGTAGCGATAACGGTGATAGCACTGCCAGCAAAGGCTTGGAATACACGAGCACTAATCAACTGTTCGATGCTATTGGTCATCGCGCACAATATGCTCGCGACCATATAGCTCGCTAATCCAATTAATAGGATCGGCTTACGACCAAATTTTTCGCTGAGCGGCCCCCAGAACAAAAGACCGATGGCGTAAGTAACGAAGTAGCTGCTCAGGGTTAGGTTGACCATTGATCGGTCAGTATTAAACACCTCGACCATCTGCGGAAGCGCAGGTAAGTAAAGGTCGATGGTCAATGGAGGGAAAGCACTTATTATGACGAGAAAAAATAGCATACCGGTCTTTCCCAGTACTGGTTGTGGTCTCTTCAAGGTCGCTCTCCGTTGTCCAAGGTAGGTTTCTAATTGATGTGATATTGATATACAGAAGGTTAAGGCACGTCAGACAAGAAGGATAGAGTTGTTCAAGAATATGGTGAAAGTATCGATGAACTTATCTCTATGAGTCCGAATCTACGAAGTCGGTCTGTATACTGAATTGTATTACAAAACATTATTACTTTTATAGCTAACGAGTTCAATCAGTTAGTAGCAGGGTAGCTTGTGATCGCCAACGACACATTGTAATGATTATCGAGTTGGCTTGTTATCTTTTCTTTGGGCGCTTTTCGACTAAACCGTTACGCTCTAAACCGCGTCTAACACTGCTGCATAGCTTACCAAAGCGGCGCAGTTCCTCGAAGTTGGGGCCTTGGCCAATGGAAATACTGTGCTCCCAATACATTAACTCACTGTCGACCATCTCTAGTAGTTTCTTAGAGCAACCCGAGCAATTTCCTTTTGGACCACAGATAAACGTCTCTGACTCGTAAAGTGGGAGTTCGTTTTTAACTTCTTCAATTAAGTTAAGCATTGCCGAGTTTAAGTCTGGCTTTTTGGATGTAAGTGGCTTCAAGCTCGGTGCTTGAGTCGCAATTAATGGGGAAGTCAGTTTGTTAGGTTGTAAATTCAAAGCAGCTGATGACATATCAAAGGCCTCAAGGAGAGAAGAAGGTGGGCATGCTACTCTTCACAACAAAGTGAATCTTGATGTAGTGCAATAAGCGTGGATATATACCCAAAAGAGGTAGGAGCCACAAGCGGTTGTGACTCCTTATCAAAGCTCGGTACTAATGAGAGATTTTAGAATTCGGCGTCGAACTGGAATTCCATCCACTCTTTGGTGACTGGGTGGTGCAGCGCAAGTCTTTCTGCGTGTAAGTGCAATCGGTCGGCTTTATTGCCATACAAGCCGTCACCGACGATAGGCATGTTAAGGCCTTCTTGGTGTGAACAGTGAACACGCAACTGGTGTGTACGCCCTGTTTTAGGATGCAGGTAAACCTTAGTGGTTTGCCCGTTTCGCTCAATCACTTCCCATTTGGTTTCTGCTGGCTTGCCGTGTTCGAAGCAGACAATTTGACGAGGGCGGTCATACAAATCACCACGCAATGGCAGTCGAACATAGCCTTCATTTTCTGTTAGAACGCCTTCAATCATTGCCACGTAACGCTTTTCGACTTCACGAGTAATGAACTGCTTCTGTAAGCTCTTGTTCGCACGTCGTGTGAGAGCGAAGATTAGAATGCCAGAGGTCGCCATGTCTAAGCGATGAATCACAAATGGGCCTTCAACATCGGGATGCATTTCTTGAACACGTGTGTAGGCGGAATCTTTGATGGTTTTACCCGGCACGGATAGAAAACCTGCTGGCTTGTGTACTACCACGATGTGCTCATCTTGGAACAGAATATCCAGCTCTTTGCCTTCTGCTGGGTTCTCTAGCAATGGGTTTGGATCGACTTCTAGGCCTTTCATCATATGGCCTAAAATCGGCACACATTTACTCTGACAAGAAGCGTAGTATTTCTTGTGCTTGCGGATTTCCGACTTTGGAGAGCGGCCCCACCAAAATTCAGCCAATGCCAGTGGCGTGTAACCATGTAAGTACGCGTATTGCAGCAATTTAGGCGCAGCGCATTCGCCAGAGCCAGCTGGTGGTATCTTGTTTGGCGTGTTTTCAAAGATTTGGTTAAGGTCTTCAACGCTTCCTTCCGCATTTTGGAAAGCGTATTGTGAAAACAACTTGTGTTGAAGCTGATGAGAAATGTGTGCTCTTTGCTCTTTTAGCTCAGCCAGTTGAGTGTTGAACACATCAACTTTAGCTTGCAACACTTGCAGGGTCTGTTCCCAGTTAAGTTTTAGGTACTTCTGCTGGTTCTTGTCGGCAACACTGGCTTTGTTTAGCTCATTATTTAGCTGTTCGAAAGTTTGCTCATCAAGGTTTTCTTTACCTTGTTCACGTTGTTCTTTACGCGTTTTTCGGCCTTCAATAATCAATAGACGTTGAGCTTCAATCTCTTGCTCGGCTTGCGCTTTTTGCTGTGCCAGTTGCTCGCACAATTCAAGGTATTCAGTATTTGCTTGCAGCGCTTTAAACTCAGCGTTGACAGCCATCATGTCGGCTGTGTCTTGATGGAAAAAGCTGT
Source organism: Vibrio sp. 10N.222.55.C6 (assembly GCF_041473395.1). Classification (NCBI taxonomy): domain Bacteria; kingdom Pseudomonadati; phylum Pseudomonadota; class Gammaproteobacteria; order Vibrionales; family Vibrionaceae; genus Vibrio; species Vibrio sp. 10N.222.55.C6. Next base: position 6,782 of record NZ_JBFRSD010000044.1, on the reverse strand, counting down.
CGCTGCTGAGCATGTCGAACACGGGCGGTACAAAGTGAGGCAGTAGGTTTTGGTCGGCGATTTTCCCTGAAAAAGCAGAGAAGTACCCCAATTCACCTTCAGGGCTTTTCACCAATAACACACCAAACATTTTGCCGCGACCAGCGTCAGAATCCAGTCCGAAGTCATGCTGCCAGTCGGTTTGAGTTTCTAGATATTGTTGAAGCTGATGAGAAGCGATTTCACACAGTGGGTGCGGTTCGTAGTAGAACGGGAATGTGAAACGCTCAGGCAACGAATATGACTCGATCGGCTGTTGAAAACGAGTGAAGCAATGCTCAGGTGTGTGGCTGTTTTCTGAGTCGTGCGTTGGTTTTGATGAGTGCATAGTCGTATTAATACTTATATCGTGGTGATAAATGGTTGTGAGTCTACTGTGTATGTTTAGAGACGTTAAACACAGTACAAGGCGGCGATTCTACTCTTTATCGAAAAGCGCCTCAAATAAGAAATGGTTCTATTACTGGATAGCTAAGCGAGACGGTTAATACTGAACCCATGAGTTATAGCTTGAACACCATTAATTGATGAGTAACTTCTCGTTTTTAATCATAGAAGACAATTTAACAAACCAAGGGTGGTAGCCTTGCTGCCCTCTTATGAAAACTAAGGTAACGTTATGATTCCACTCAATACTTCGATTGTTTCCGGTGTCGCTATTTCAGAGATCGACGGACAAATGAAAATGCTATTAATGAAGCGTGTTAAAGGCGAATTTTGGTGCCATGTCGCAGGCTCGATTGAAGCGGGCGAAACAGGTTGGCAGGCTATCGTGCGCGAATTTGAAGAAGAGACCCAAATTAAAGTGGAAGCTTTGTATAACGCGCAGTTTCTGGAGCAGTTTTACGAGGCGCACGTTAATGTAATTCAGCTAATCCCTGTGTTTGCGGTGCTATGCCCACCCAACCAAGCGATTGAACTGAATGACGAACACACCGAGTACCGCTGGTGTAATTTAGAAGAAGCAAAAGCGTTAGCGCCGTTCCCCAACCAACATGCCGTCTACGATCATATTTGGTCGTATTTTGTCGATAAGCCAGTCAATCCGCTTTACCGAGTGAAATTGAACTAATACTGGCTGTTTAAGATCTAGGACTTACCAAGGTAAGGGGTTAAAAAGGCGCTCACTTGCGCTTGGCATAACCCCACATCCACCTTCACGCCGTGCGATTCAAGGATGGCAACTCCACGACCATTATTACGAGGGTCTGGGTCTAGCATCGCCACGACTACGTGTTTTACACCTGCTTTAACCAATGTATTGGCGCAAGCGGGTGTTCTGCCGACAAACGAACATGGCTCTAAAGTTACGTAAGCGGTAACCCCTTCCATTGTTCCGTCCGTTTTGTCGTTATAGTTATTGAGTGCTTCAACCTCGGCGTGGTTTCCGCCGACTTTTTGCGTGTATCCAACAGACACCACCTTATCGTCTTTCACCAAAACACACCCTACTGGCGGGTTTGGTTGGCAATCGGGTAGGGCTTGGCGCGAAGCTTCAAGAGCTTGCTGCATGTATTGTTGGTTCATGGTCGTTACTCAGTATGACGAGAGAGCGCAGCAGTTAGTGGTCGCGTGCGGTTGATGAGTTGATTAGTTACTAAGCTAATAAATTAATAAGCTAACAAGTGGGGGCATGTTCGATCTGATTGGGCTTTTAGTCAATGGTTTTAGCTTTGAATTCGAAAGCTAGTTAACTGTGACTAATCGTTAACTTGAACCACTGGGTCAGCCAGTTCTTGGATTGTACTCTTTGATCAAAGATATCTCGGTTACGCTTTGGGTTGGGTGTGATTTGCAAATCAAACAAACTCTCTAAACCAAAAGACGAAATACATTCGATGTCTCCATTGAGGCTTTGCTTTACGGCCACTGCGGTCTCTTTCTCTGGCCAGTAACTCATCGCATCCAATGAGCTTTGGTAAGACTCATCCCCATTTCTGGTGTGCATGTTGGCTTGATTGCGAACTTGCCAATTCAATTCAGGTAACCGTTGTTTAAGCTGAGCCTCGTATCGAAGATCCGATTCGTAAGAGGTATCAATGGGATCAAAGTAGATCACATCAATATCATTGAGTGGAGTCGGGGAGGCATAACCATGTAGGTGATCCCAAACGAGGTTTCTCACAAAGCCCGCAGCAACATAGCACTGCGGCAAATCCAGGTGAGCGACACAGTCTAAAACCTGCATTCGTAAGGGATCTTGTTTGATCAACGTGACGATGTGGTTGGCTAGCGGATGTATCATTATGATGTCGGAACGTCGGTGACTTGGTAGTGACGTGTCACGTTCTGGGAGATTTCACCCCATTCAGAGGCTTTTACTCGCTGTTGGTGCATTTCGAATGCTTCTCGGCTAGTGAATTCTTCATACACTTCAAAGCGATTAGGTTGAAGCGTGCTTTGACTGACTCGAAACACGATACAACCAGGTTCTTCCAGTGTCAGTTCTTTGTGTACAATCAAGGCTTGTGTGACGGCTTTTAGGTCGTTGTCTGGCACTAGAATATGCCCTTGCAGAATTACTTTACTCATAATTACGTCCATTTAATTACGTCTATTTAATTTTGTCCACTACGGCTTTTTTCTATAAAAAGCTTTACCCGTTACAAACATAATCCCATTTTGATGTTGTGACGTATAGGCTAATGTGGCGATTAATTGTTCACATTGAATACATCTTTGGTTACAGCGTAACTTTAGGGGCGATGTGAGCAATAAAAAATAAGACGTTGGAACTAAATCCGCGTTGGTCCGGTCTATTAAATTAGTATCATTGAACTGTATTGATACTGAAATGAATTTGTCATCTGAGAGAACTAACCTTAATTTTGAAGAGCGGCTCATAGGATTGAATTGAGCCATAGTTGATATCTAGGTCATACTTTGATGTAAATGGTACTCAAAACTCTATAAATTTTGTGATTTGTATCATTGATCTGGACATCAAACACCGTTAGATTCGAATGGTTGGCAATAAAAATAGCTCATGAAGAGCAGTTAAAGAAAAGGAAATATCCCTTATGAAAAAAATGAGAAGAGCACAGCTTCATCGCGTTCGTATCCAATACTGGAAAGACACGTCAAAAGAAGCATCAAAGAAATAAGCTTTAATCGTAGAGCTTTAAAAGCTGAAAAGCTTAATCAAATGTAAAACGCAACAAACTGATTTCATTAGCACTCTCAAGGACCTTCATCTGGTCGGCGACTAACGAAATCATCCCCAAAGAGCTGGCAGGCATTAACAACAATGCAATTCAATGTCAGCTCATTAATACCTCCTCTAAGTTTATCTTCGTTTGTTAAACCTGTTACCCCAAACTAAAGCTTGTTCCTTGTTCCTTGTTCCTTGTTCCTTGTTCCTTGTTATCGCATCCCTGTACTCGTTAACGTCTTGATAATAAAAAAGCTCCCGATTTCTCAGAAGCTTTGATTTAGATTTTGATATCTGATGTGACTGCCCGATAAAGGCTCGTGCTTAGGATAGACTCTAACGTTGGAACAGCGTCTTTAAGCTCACATCGTCCGTTCTATTTAGCTTTAGGCTCAGTAGATAGCCACCAACACCGATCAGTGCGTAAATACCTAAAGATAAAATCGGCGCTTCTGCAATCGCACTTAATGGGTTGCTTGCTATGAGTACATTCATTGGTAATGACGCGATGAGAGATAGGAAGTCATTGATGCCATAGAACCCAAACACTGCGACAGAGAGGAACTTAATCGCATAGCTTGAGATGAAAATGACAAGCAATGGAGAGTTTACCAGCTGCGAAATCGCTAGAGTGACGGTTGCCAGTGGCAATAAAACCAGTGCAACTAACATCATTCGTCCAAAAAACACGACCCAGTTGCTCAGCACATAAAACAGAGATTGCTGCTCAACCAATAGCGCCAGTTGTTGTTCACTTGAGACGTTCAATATCCAGAATAGAAAATCTGCGAACAGCACTAACAATGCACAGATAGCCGGAATAACCACTAAACCGAATCCTAGCTTCACGCCGTGAGTCATTGCGTTAGATACCGGCATACTTCTCCAAAACATCGAACTGCCTTCTTGGCGCTCTTTACGCAGCGTTTTAGGGATATATAGCGTCGACAGGATCAGTGAAATAAGGCCCGCGCCAAAGTAGATCACTGAGTTGAGATCTTGTGCGAACTCTCTGTGGATGTCGCTCACGTCACCGTTCACTTGCATTTCAAAGAAAAACTCATGTTGTGCTGCGCCATTAAAGAACAGACCAACGAACAGTAAGAAACCACATAACGCGACAAACAGAGGCAATCGAGTGTTAACTTTGTGCTCGATGAGTTCTTTTTCTAGCATGTAAAAACTTGGATGCATTATGCCTTCTCCATCTGTGTTGCAAGGAATAGATCTGCGAGACCAACGTTATAGATGTTACCCAGTGATTCAACCTGCGCTTTGTATTGACCTTCCAATAACCACTTAGTAGTGCCTAGCCCTGATTGTGAGGTCAGTGGGTTGAGTTTCTGAATCTCGCTTGAATGGTTGTTTGCGACTTCAATAATGAAATAGTCGCTCTCGATGTCTTCCATGCTTTTTTGCAGTACACAATGACCTTGCTTCAAAATCAGTACATCCGTTAATAGGTGTTCAATTTCTGAAACCTCATGGCTTGCAATGATCATGGCGCGTTCGCCGTCGTGGAACCATTCTAGTAGGTGGCGATAAAAAGTATCGCGGTACAGCAAATCTAAGCCCAGTGTAGGCTCATCTAAGATCAACACTTGAGTGTCAGTCGCGATGATGATCGCAAGGTGAAGTTGTACTTTCATCCCTTTAGAAAGCTGCTTGATAGTAGAAGACAACTTAATATTGGTGCTGCTTAACGTCTGCTCTGCTTTTTGCTTGTTGAAGCTAGGGTGCACACCTTGTGTGTATCGAAGCAGTTGTTTAACCGTCATCCACTCTGGTAACACGTTAACATCTGAGATGTACGACAAGTGCTGCATGAGCTCTGCGTGCTGGTGGATAGGGTGGTAGCCGTTTACTTCAATCTCACCTTGATAGTTGTGTCCACCAAGCAGTGATTTGATCAGAGTCGATTTACCCGCGCCATTGTGGCCAAGCAGACCAAGTACTTGTCCTGGCTTTAACTCAAAGCTGATGTTTTCGACACCCACTTGATTTGAATAGGTTTTGGTTACGTTTTTCACGGAAAGTAACGTACTCATGACTTGTCCTTTATATGTTGTGCTAGCTGTTTCACGAGTTCTTCGACACTCATATCAATGATGCCTAGCGTCTCAGCGATGGCTGGGATCTGTGTGTTGATGAATGATTGGTGTGCAGACTCTTTCAATTTTTGAAGTGCCCCTTCGGCCACATACATGCCTTGGCCGCGTTTTTTCTCTACCAAGTCTTCATCCACCAGTAACTGATAGCTTTTCATGACAGTAAGGTGGTTGATCTTGAGATCGGCAGCAACCGCACGCACAGAGGGTAATGCTTGTTGCTCTAACCAAACACCTTGAAGAATTTGGTCACTGATCTTTGCGGCAAGTTGCCTAAAGATCGGTTGGTCGTCTTTCCATTCGGTCATAATTAAAACTGCATGGTGATATACATGTGTATAACACTAACCTTTTTATACGAATTGGCAAGGGTTTTATGAAAATGGATCGGATATTTTTATAGTTGGATAAAGCATGTTTGGCGGGGAGGGTACTTGAAGCCTACTTCCTTGTGGGCTTTCAAGCAGCTGTATGAGCGATGATTATTTGAATAGGAAATGGTTGCTCATCAAGATTTCTATTAGGCAGGGCTTATTGCTCCTCTGAGTCATTAGGCCGGCTATACAGATAGCCTTGATGTAAGTTGTAGCCTAGCTGACACAAGATATATTGCTGCCTGCGCGTCTCGACACCTTCATAAATCATCGTGATATTTGATAAGCGTCCAATCTCAGAGATATTAAGCAATACACCCTGATGGTGCTCTCCTGACTCGATATCCTTAACAAAGCAACGATCCAGTTTTAGATAGGCCGGAGAGATAACATTGATGATTTCGATGTTGTTATTGCCCGTACCAAAGTCATCCAGAGCGATAGTAATACCAAGCTTTTTGATATCCTTAATGTTATCGATAACCTCACATCCATAGCCAATGTTCGAATATTCAGTAATCTCGACGACAAATTCATTCGCTTCCATCGCGGCTAAATGCTCTCTGAGCCTTGCGAAGTTCGACCCCACCAAAGCGCTCGGACACACGTTGACACCATAGATCTCATGGCTGTTGTGTAATTTGGCTTTTCTGACCGTCTCGATGAGCAAGATAGTGTGAAAGGTGAGTAAATTGGTGCGTCTCATGGTGTTGATGAAGCTTAAAACGCCAACGTTACGCACACGAGATAGCAACTCGTAATACAGGACGCTGTTGTCTTCGGTGTTGATGATGGGCTCTTCTTCAAAGGAGATGTGTTTCCAACGAAACAGGTAGATCACGAAACCCAGAATATAGGAGCGATAAAGCAGGGTGGCGAGTATCAGAGAAAGCGCAATCCATAGTGCAACAATGTCGTCACTGTAGAAGGTGATGGTTGCACCCGTTGGTAGGGAGGTTTGATAGATAGATTTACTCTCTTCGCCAAGGTTTAAGATGTGGTAACCATTCTTCTGGATGGAAATCGAATCGACTAATAGAGGCAATAGTGAGTTCTTGTATCGAGCTTCGATAGATCGTTTAGATATTCGAACGGCGTTGTTGATCAAAT
>NZ_JBFRSD010000043.1:0-6319 GCF_041473395.1 Vibrio sp. 10N.222.55.C6 | reverse complement strand
TTCAAATTTTTCTTTAGACATGGGGTGTCCCTCTAGGTACGGATTAGGTGGCTTAAAATAAGACCACGCAACCAAAAAAAATGGTTTTCTTTATTAAAGGAGAAGAAGCTTTAGACTGGTGCTAATACCCAGAGTCGAACTGGGGACCTCACCCTTACCAAGGGTGCGCTCTACCGACTGAGCTATATCAGCACACAAAATGAGTTGGAGCGTGCAGCGGGAATCGAACCCGCATCATCAGCTTGGAAGGCTGAGGTAATAGCCATTATACGATGCACGCAACACGTAACTCTGTTTGAGCTATTTAACCTTTAGAATATGGTGGAGAGGGACGGATTCGAACCATCGAAGGCAGTGCCAACAGATTTACAGTCTGCTCCCTTTGGCCACTCGGGAACCTCTCCAAATTTTGAGCTTTCTCTCGCTTGCCTTATAGGAAGGGAGAAAGTGGTGCCGACTACCGGAATCGAACTGGTGACCTACTGATTACAAGTCAGTTGCTCTACCTACTGAGCTAAGTCGGCACAAGTGGGGCGCATTTTATTGAATGATTTTCCACCTTGCAATAGTAAATTGAAAAAAAGTGCAAAATTCTCTGACCAAACTCCTACATACGGCTATTTAGCTCAAGGTTTACGTCTTTAACCCGCATCTAGTACAGGAAGATATTTTATTTATCTATCGCTTGATGTATTTTCCATGCACTTGTTTTGTTATCCACTATAGAGTTTTGTATGAGCCCATTTATGTCATTTGACCGCGAACGTTGGTCTGAGCTAAGGAATTTAGTTCCGATGACACTTTCTGAGAGCGACTTAAAAGAGCTTCAAGGCATCAATGAAAAGCTCACAATGGAAGAGGCAGTAGAGATCTATCTACCGCTATCTCGTCTATTGAACCTCTATGTGGCAGCCAGACAGAATAGAAACTCGGTACTCCACCAATTTCTAGATAAGAAAGAGAAAGCGCCACCTTTTATCATCGGTATTGCGGGTAGCGTAGCTGTTGGCAAAAGTACCACTGCGCGTCTGCTTAAAGCCCTACTCTCTCGCTGGGAAAACCACCCAAAAGTTGAACTAGTGACAACCGATGGCTTTTTATATCCAAACGAGGTGTTAGAAGAGAAAGGGTTGATGAGCAAAAAGGGCTTTCCTGAATCTTACGATATCAAGCGTTTAGTGAACTTTGTTTCGGATGTAAAAGCTTGCAAGAGAAATGTCACAGCCCCTGTTTACTCGCATCTTACGTACAATATTACTGATGACGTTAAGTGCGTCGACCTACCAGATGTGCTTATTATTGAAGGGCTTAATGTTTTACAAACCGGAATGAATTATCCACACGAGCCACATCGCGTGTTTATTTCAGACTTCCTTGATTTCTCACTCTATGTTGACGCTGATAGCCAACAAATCAAAGAATGGTACGTCAATCGCTTTATGAAATTCCGCGATGGCGCGTTTACTAAGCCTGGCTCTTACTTTAGTCATTACACTAAATTATCGAACCAAGCCGCATTGGACAAAGCAGAAGGTATCTGGAGTTCAATTAATGGCTTGAACCTTGAACAAAATATCCTTCCGACAAGAGAAAGGGCTCACCTGATTCTACGTAAAGGCGCAGATCATATGGTTGAAGAAGTGTTACTAAGAAAATAGTAACGCCTTAGTCGCCTTTTCTTAGCGATATCTCGCCACCAATATAGCTCTCGACACCATTCTCAGTTTTGAGCAATACAGCACCTTGTTCATCGATGCCTTGAACAACACCTTCAATTTCTCTAGGTCCAATGATCAATCTAACATTGCGACCTAAGAAATTATCCAAGCGGTTCCAACGCTCTAAAAAATTGGACATTCCTTTCAACTCGTAGTCGACAAGTGACTTATCCCAAGCATTGATCAGAGCCTGCGCTAACTGGTTACGGTCTGGCACCTTCCCATCACACACTTCTTTAAGGGAAGTCCATGGCTGGCCAATACCTGATGTTGTTGGATCCATGGATAGGTTTAGCCCTAAACCAATCACAATATGCGCAGCGCCGCCAGACTGTCCTGACAGCTCGACCAAGATACCTGCAAGCTTCTTGTCATTGTGGTAAAGGTCGTTCGGCCATTTAAGCTTTACACCTTCTACGCCCATCTCTTCCAAAGCTTCAACAACAGCTACACCAACCACAAGGCTTAAGCCCATTGCGGCAGCCATCCCCGCGTCGAGTCTCCAATACATTGAAAGATAGAGGTTTGCACCAAATGGTGATACCCACTCTCGTCCACGGCGTCCACGACCCGCAGCTTGATATTCAGCAATACAGACAGAACCCGATTCGAGGGTGTTAGTGCGCTCTAATAGGTGTTGGTTTGTAGAACCTATGATGGGAATGAGTTCAAGAGAAGCATCGCGACTAACTGCAGACAATTTGTCTTGGTCAAGCATATCCAAACGACTGGCTAGTTTGTAACCCTTGCCTTGTACTCGGTAGATATCTAAACCCCACTCTTGAATACCTTTAATGTGCTTACTGATAGCCGCTCGTGATACGCCAATCATTTCACCTAGGTCTTCACCTGAATGAAACTCACCGTCAGAAAGACATCTCAATAGTGCAAGCTTGGTACTGTGCTCTCTCATGCCAATGACTCCAAAGCCTTATCCAAGTTTGTCTCGCAGTCTCGTCCCATAAAGCGCACTTCATGTTCCAATCGAATATCGAATTTATTCAAAACGGACTGGCGCACTCGCTCTGCAAGCTTAAGGATATCCACAGCAGAAGCCTCATCATAATTGATAATAACCAATGCTTGGTTGGGGTGAACCTGAGCGCCACCTTCTGTCACACCCTTGAACTGGCATTGATCAATCAGCCAGCCAGCAGCAACTTTGATCATGTCATTACTCTCATAACCAACCATATTTGGATATAGAGCTAACAAGCGATCAAAATGATCTTTGGTGATCACAGGGTTTTTGAAGAAGCTACCCGCATTCCCTTGTACTCTAGGGTCTGGCAGCTTACTTGAACGGATAGCACACACTTCATCAAATATAGTGCGAGGGGAGAGCGTATCGGCTGCTAGGCTTTTTAACGGGCCATAGTGATTGCATGGCTCCCACTCTTTCGGCAACGTTAAACCAATCGCAACAACAATCGCTTTATCGTAGAGAGCGTGTTTGAAAATAGAATCTCGGTAACCAAAGAGACACTCTTCTTTGCTTAATCGCTTAACTGTATAAGTATCCAGACACAGGATATCGACATACTCGCATACGTCTTGTAGCTCAACACCATACGCACCAATATTCTGAATCGGAGCAGAGCCGGAACAGCCGGGTATCATTGCTAGGTTTTCTAGACCACCCAGCCCTTTATCCACACTCCACTCAACCAAGCTTGGCCAATCCTCGCCACCACTCACATGCAGTAGGTGATGACTGTCCGTCTCGGCCAGCTCAATCCCGGCTAATTTATTCACGATGACCAGGCCAGCGAAGTGCTCAGTAAAAAGCATATTACTGCCCTTACCCAGTATTAACTTAGGCAAAGCTGACCATTTAGGGTCTTTGTAAAGCGAAATAAGTTCTTCGGTAGTGGTGACTTCAACCAACGCATCACACGTCTGATCGATGGAAAAAGTATGAACATTTTTTAAACTAGCATTGAGATGGAATTGCATGGCGATATTCAATTAACTTACACTGCGGTCATTCTACAGCAGATAAACCAATGGCGCAGTGACTGAATGAACAATGTCATCATTACTCAATTAGACCCAGTAAAGGTTCCCCTAATTAAACGTTTCTATAAAGAACATTACCCAACGGGAAAAGCGAATAAGAGTGAACTGATCTATTCGTTATTGCTGAATAACGAACTGTGCGGTGTCGTGCGTTTTCGTACAATAGAAAATAATCGCTTACTTACCGGTATGGCGATATCAAAACAACATCGTGGTCAGCAATTAGGCTCCCAGCTTATGGATTATTGTGCGCAACATACGCTTACGGAAGATGATTACTGCTTTGCGTACGCTCATCTCACCAATTTTTACGCGCGACACAAATTCGTACAAGTAGACCCTAAAGATCTACCAAATGGTTTAAGAGTTTTATACGAGCGCTATTCGAATAGCGGAAAAGATCTCATTCCTATGCATTATCAGCAAAATTGTTAGAGAATGCCTCGATTATCTAGTATTTGGTGCTATCCCTTTGGTAAAATTAAAAGTTCGCAATTTTGCATATTTTTAAGGTAAAACAGTCAATATGATTGCCAGTAGGAATCCATTCATACAGTTGCCAACCATAGCGCAGAATCCTGACAAGTTTGAAGTACTACTATCAGCGCAAGAGTTTCGAACTCGCCTACTTGATGAAATATCTCGCGCAACGACTCGTATTAGTTTAGTCGCTTTGTATCTTGAAGATGATGAGGCTGGCCGTGAGATCCTAACTGCCTTATATGAAGCAAAGCAAAAGAATCCAGAATTAGACGTGAGCGTTTGTGTCGATTGGCACCGGGCGCAGCGTGGATTGATTGGCGCAGAGTCTTCTGAAGGCAATGCAGCCATGTATAAAGAGTTCGCAGAGAAATATCAACATTCTGTGCCTGTCTATGGCATTCCCGTTCGCGGCAAAGAAGTCTTTGGCGTATTGCACTTAAAAGGCTTTATCGTCGATGATAGCGTGATATACAGCGGTGCAAGCCTTAACAATATCTATCTGAATTACCATGACCGCTATCGCTTTGATCGTTACCATGTTTTAAACAATGCAGCTCTTGCTGACTCAATGTTTGCCTACGTACACGAACAGATGGTTGCGGACAGCGCTGTTTATGACCTGGCTGATAAGAACAAGCCTGCGACCAAAGAACTGAAACCAGCGATTCGTCAGTTTCGAGCATCATTGGCAAGGTCTCAGTATCAATTCGAAGGGCAAGAGGTTTCAGCAGAGCAAGTGGCTGTAACACCATTGGTTGGTATCGGTAAAAGACGTAACCGTCTGAATCAGGGAATCAACCAACTCGTCGCTCAAGCTAAAGATGAAATCTTCATCTGCACACCTTACTTCAACTTCCCACCTAGCCTAGCTAAAGAAGTGAAGAAAGCACTTAAGCGTGGCGTAAAGGTCAGCATTGTTGTTGGTGATAAGACAGCGAATGATTTCTTTATCTCACCAGAAGAAGAGTTTAAAACGATTGGTGGTTTGCCATACCTTTACGAACTGAACTTACGCCGTTTCGCTAAAGCGAATGAAGCTCATATTGCTAGCCGTAATCTATCAATTCGACTTTGGCAACACGATTCCAATAGCTTCCACCTAAAGGGCATTTGGGTAGATAAGCGCTACATGCTACTAACAGGTAATAATCTAAATCCACGCGCATGGAAGTTGGATCTAGAGAACGGTATCTTTATCCAAGATAACTACCATCACCTAACAGACAAGTTTCAGGCTGAAGTGGATAACATCCTTCAACACACTCAGCTTATCTGTACTTATAAGCAGTTAGACAAGGTAGAGAGCTACCCGATGGAAGTTCAGAAGTTGATTCGTAAGATCACTCGTGTGAAAGCCGATAGGGTGCTTAAGCAAATACTGTAGTCGATGTATTAGAGACACTATTTATCAACGCCTAGCAAACGCTAGGCGTTTTTGTATCTACGAGATAGCTATTTAGGTTTGTTTGATGGTCTTTCGAATCAACATCTCTATTTATGCACAGTGAGTGTGATAGCTTGAAGTGTTAAGCATCCTACCTTTTCCTTAGTCAGTCTCAGGGTTCCAGATACGTGTATCAGGTATGGTTTAGATAGCAGCTAAACGAGTACCAATACGAACATAATCGACAATTACCCTTTACGTATTCAAGCAATAAAGTCTCACTCCTTAGGGCGAAGTACGTACGCGATAGAGAATTTCACATAGTAAAACAATCAGATTAGTGCTCTGCTCTATTTAGCTTAAGAGTTAGAAGTGACCACCTATATTCCCAAGCAGCACCTCCCGATATATAGAGAAGTACTTCATAGCTAGCGATAAGGATCTACTACTAAAACCCAAAACACATACGCAGGAAACGACGAAAGCCTAGTCGTCAGACTAGGCTTTCTGATATGTGCCGGAATAGCATGAAGTGCAGGGGCTCGGTGTCTTTATACCAATTAAAGTAAAAATGTGATCTAATTAAGATTGATGAATTATTGTGAAATTTAGCCATGGATAGCCTTAATAACACTGACTTCAAAAAGCTTGCGAGCCAGCAAAAAACCATTCAGATGAAGATGCGTTTACTTGCGCTCGCACACTTTAAAGACGG
>NZ_JBFRSD010000042.1:1267-1593 GCF_041473395.1 Vibrio sp. 10N.222.55.C6 | reverse complement strand
TAACATGCTGGCATAATTCCTTTCTAGCTTGTCATATCTACTTGAAATAGCTCGATAATGCTTAATTCTCCCAAAGGCATTTTCGACCAAGTGACGATACTTGTATAAACACCAATCCATACTGTCTTTGTCTATATCTTGTCCGTAATTGCGTTTAGCAATTACCGTTTCTCCGCCACGTTCCTTAACAAAAGTACGGAAAGGTTCGCTGTCATATCCTTTATCACAAACGATGGTATTAACTTCATCGAGTTGCTCAACTAAGCTTTCGGCATGCACTATATCGTGGCGTTGTCCCTCTGATAAATCAAAGCAAATCGGCAGGC
>NZ_JBFRSD010000042.1:0-551 GCF_041473395.1 Vibrio sp. 10N.222.55.C6 | reverse complement strand
ATCTACGGCTAAGTGAATTTTGGTTGAGTTGCCCCCGCGACTTTTTCCTATTTGCTCTGAACTTTCAGTAGCTGCACCTGTACTATGCTGATGTGCTCTAACTATAGAGCCATCAAGAAATACCCATTCAAAATCAGCCATGTTAGATAAACTTTTGAAAAGATTATCTAAAATCCCTTTCTTTGACCAAAGATTAAATCGTCTGTAAACGGTACTCCACTCTCCGAACTCAGAGGGTAGATCTCGCCAAGGAATACCTGTTCTCATTCGATAAAGTATTCCTTCAAATGTCATTCGATGTTCAGTTTTATCGTAAATACGACCTGTACTTTTCATAACTTGGAGTAGCAGTTCCCAGCGAATATCAGTTAGCATTGTTCTTGGCATGGTATTGGTTATGGTTTTACTTTTGGCGAAGCAAATTATAACTCTTTACCATGCTGTTCAAAAAACACTCACGAAAGATCAACACGCCCTAATTATTGAGTAAATTTAATAAACTTCTTATACCCAGACTTGATCAAATACTCGGTACATGTTGCCACCTAAGA
>NZ_JBFRSD010000041.1:0-1538 GCF_041473395.1 Vibrio sp. 10N.222.55.C6 | reverse complement strand
TTGAAGAAGCTATTACCTCCCTATTCGATGTCAGTGAAAGAAGTGTCGGAAGAGGAAGGAATTAGCACTGCGACCCTGTATCATTGGCGCCAGCAACTCAGAGGTTCAGGAGCCGCCGTGCCAAATAGCAACACTTCATCAGAGCAGTGGTCTGCTCAAACTAAACTCGCCATTGTTGCCGAGACTTACTCGATGACCGAAAGTGAACTCAGCCAATATTGTCGTGAAAAAGGTCTTTTCCCTGAACAAATCCAAAGTTGGCGCATCGAATGTATGCAAGGGTTTAAGTCGAGTAAAGAGCAGGAAGCTGAAGCAAAGAAGCAGGCTAAAGCTGACAAACTTGAAATCAAAGATTTGAAGAAAGATTTACGACTCAAAGAAAAAGCACTCGCTGAAACGGCTGCCCTCTTGGTACTAAGAAAAAAGCTGAGAGCCTTTTACGGGGAAGAGCCAGAGGACGACTAACCTCAACCGATGAAAGGCAGACCATAGTGACTCTAATCCTTGAAGCGAAGCAATGCGGATGCCGTTTACAGCTAGCTTGCCATGAAGTTCAAATTGACTTGAGAACCTATCGTCGCTGGTATCAGCAAGGAGAAGTTCAAGCTGACAAAAGGCCAATATGCATCAGACCTGAGCCTGCTAACAAGCTGTCTCAGGAAGAGCGTGATGCGATTGTCGAGGTGTGTAACCGCTCTGAGTTCGCAAGCTTGCCTCCAACTCAAATCGTCCCGACACTGCTTGATAGAGGTGAGTATATCGCCTCTGAGTCGAGCTACTATCGAGTACTGAGTACGCAGGGGCAACTTCACAAGCGAGGTCGTCAGCGGAGCAGACAGAAGCAAGCGAAGCCAACCAGTTACACAGCGACGGACTCAAACCAAGTCTATACGTGGGATATCACTTACTTACCTTCAAAGGTTCGAGGCCAACACTATTACCTGTATGTCATTGAGGACATCTACAGTCGAAAAATTGTTGGTTATGAAGTGTATGAGCATGAATGCGGTGAGCTAGCGTCACAACTTCTGCAACGAACGTTGATGCGAGAGCAGTGCTTCAATCAAGCACTGGTTCTTCACTCAGATAATGGTGCGCCGATGAAGTCGTTGACGTTCAAAGCAAAAATGGAAGAGTTAGGTATTACTTCATCGTATAGTCGCCCAAGAGTCAGTGATGATAACCCGTATGTTGAGTCATTGTTCCGCACGGTAAAGTACATGCCAAGCTGGCCAACAAAGGGCTTTGAAACAATCGACAGTAGTCGAAGTTGGGTTGAAGCCTTCGTACGCTGGTACAACACGGAGCACAAGCACAGTAAGCTGAATTATGTCACGCCTTCAGAGCGTCACAATGGAAAAGATAAAGAGATCTTGAAGCGCCGAGCGGAGGTACTACTCGCTGCAAAAGAGCTAAACCCTGAACGCTGGCCTGGTGATATCAGAAACTGTGAACCTGTTGGTGACGTTCACCTAAATCCAGAAAGAGAAGCTGCTTAATAAGTAAGCAAATGATGACAACTACCTTGAAAAACACCG
>NZ_JBFRSD010000040.1:0-28157 GCF_041473395.1 Vibrio sp. 10N.222.55.C6 | reverse complement strand
GAAACACAAGCGCTGGATAGTGAATTTAAATTCTATAGAGGCCAGCTTCAGCTAATTGACCCTGATAGTGGTGATAACACTCAGTTTGTTTTTAGCGGGAAGTATTTAGGCCAAGGGTTTGAGCCTGCTCACCTTGATGTTTGGCCTAATGGCACTTATCAATTCAGATTAGAAGCTGTTACCAATCGTCATGCGGACGATCTCATTGGTAGCCTACATGCTGGCGAGTCGATGGAGCTCCCCTACGAAATCGAAACCAATGATGGTCAAAAGCTCACCATTATGGTGAAGGTGACCGGTGAAGATAACCAAGCAAAAATTGAAGTAACGCCCTACTCCAGCCTCAATAATCATGTTTACGAAGATCACACTTCCTTTGGCAATACCACTAATCAGCTCAGCAGTGGCGGCACGTTACACGTGATTGACCCGGATCACGATCAAGCCGGTTTTATTGCACAAACCATCACCACCGCCGAAGGTGGTCGGTTCAATATCAACGCAAAGGGCCATTGGTCATACGATATTGACAATGATAAAGTCCAACATTTAGGCGCAGGGGAAAGCTTCCAGCAAACCTTTACCGTTGAATCTATTGATGGCAGTGCTAAAAAAGATATCACAGTGACCGTTCATGGCACCAATGATGCGCCAATTGCCTCGGCTGAAGTGCGTTTAGCGAATGGCTTAGAAGATAGCAAAATTGTCCTCACCCCAGCACTGCTACTTGCTAACACAACTGATATCGATGATAACGATATTGGCAAATTATCCATTGAGAACCTACACGCCGACCATGGTTCGATATTAATTAATGGCGATGGCACCTTTACCTTTACGCCAGAAAAAGACTATAACGGCGATGTCCATTTTAGCTATGACGTCAAAGATGCCCACGGTGGTGTGACCCACACCGGTGCATCAACAACACTCTCGGCAGTTGGCGATGCTGCGATCTTCGCCGGAGATAAAAGCGGTCAAATAACAGAAGATCGCCACGTACAAGGTGATGCCCAACATACGATATTTGTCACTGGCGTGTTGAATGTTATCGATCCTGATGCCGGTGAAGATCATTTTTACGACACTCGTAATGCCCATGCGATCAGTGATCCCTATGGCGGTCATCTGACCATTGGAAAAGCCGGTGATTGGGCTTATTCGGTTCCCAATGCCAATATTCAGCACTTAGCGGCAGGGCAAGTCGAGCAGGTTCAATATGAAGTAACGACCGCTGGTGGTGATAAACAAATTATTACCATCAATGTGCATGGCACTAATGATAAACCAACAGTTTCTGAAGTTATCGCAGGTGCACATAACATTGATGAAGATGCTGCAAATGCGACCTCTGGGCAAATTATTATCAGCGATGTTGATCATAGCGATCAACATTCTGTCAGTATTGATAGCCAACATCAGCCACAGTATGGTTCTGTTACCTATAATAGCAATACACAAACTTGGGTCTACACACTTAATAACAGCAATAGCCATGTTAATGCTTTAAATAATGGTGAACAATTGACCGATAAGTTTTCTCTATTAGTCGATGATGGACACGGGGGCATTACAACTCAAGAAGTTGAAATGCGCATTGATGGACACAGCGATGTTCCACCAATGCCAACCCTAGTTGCCCCTGCAAAAATTACCGGCAGTGCAGGCAATCAGGACCTGCATGCCTCAATCGGAATTCCTCCAATTATTCACCAAGGAACGCCTACGCCAATGACAGGCTGGGGAATATCAGATCACCACGGACACTCTCTCACTGCATTACACGGTCAATTTGGTACTTTGCATGTCAATCCTGCAACCGGAGAGTTGAGTTACGATTACCAACAAACTTCATCAGGCGTCGTTAAGACACATACAGGAGGCTCTTACGGTAGTGGTACAGACGAAACCGACTCGTTTGTTTTAACCCTAGGCGGCGATCAAAACTCACAAGTCGCGGTGCACCTACATTTGCACTCGCAATCCGTCCATGGAAACAGCGGACATCACATTGACCAAACCACACTAACTGGCATGGATTTATCGCCAATCGCTCCATCACCTCCTCCAGCACCCGGCATGAGCCAAGCGGATGAACCGGATGCCTCTTTCAGCACCCCTGATGAAGTTACTCTTAATTTTGATGAGGTGACGGCAAACCTAGAACATACAGCGATAGGCGAACACGAACAGCGTTCTGGTGCCCATGCTTACCTAGACGCTCTGGGTATTAATGCTGACTCGCCGTCTATAGATTCACCGTCACACAATGTACCAGTAGCGCATGATATCGATATCATTTTCAGTGATGCCGAGAGTGCTTATGGGGCTGAGCAAACTGACGATGGTATGAGTGATGGGCTGTCTCACCATACCGATAACCCATCTATTGATGATTCTTTACACCATCATAATGACGTTGACGGACTGCCTGACATAGACCCAAATAACTAGAACATCACCCCTTCGGTTAGATAAAAAAAGGAGCACGGCATGTGCTCCTTTTTTATGCAAGCCAGAGTGGAGGACTTTACCTCTCTCCAAACGCCACGCTAACATTGGTATAAATCGGTTTCCATAAGTATTGGAACACCGACTTCTCGCCAGTTGTGATGTCTACTTCACCCGTCATACCCGGCAGTATGGAAAAGCTTTCAGGGTTATCACGGAAGTAAGGCGTATCAACCGACACTACAACTTCATAATAGATCTCGCCACGTTCGCTTTGACTTGTGGTCGGTGAAATACTCTCTACCGCCCCTTTTAAAGCCCCAAAGCGGCTGTAATCAAACGCATCAATCTTGACTCGAGTGGGCTGCCCAACACTCACAAAACCAATATCTCTTGGGGACAAACGTGCTTTGAAGTCAGCGTTCCCTCCGACAGGCACAATTTCAACTACCGTGCCACCCGGCTGAATAACACCACCATCCTGCGTGCTTGGTATGCTTTGCACCAAGCCTTGTAGCGGTGACACTAACATAGTGTTCGTCAATTTAGCTTGGCTTGAACGAACTCTAGCATTCAATGCTGATAAGTCAGATACGGCTTTAGAACGATCATCGCTCACTTTAGCTTTCGCTTCCGCCAGAAGCTGTATGATTTTTTGGTCATTACTGTCAGCTTGTCTAATCAATACCGACTTCTTACCACGAGCTTCTTCGATTTTCTGTTCGATACTGGCCAATTTTTGTCGCATTTCAAGCACACGTAAACGTGAAATGTTACCCGCTTTATAACCCTTCTCCAGTATGTTCAACTCTTGCTTAGTCGCATTTAACTCTTTCTCATAACTCGGCAAGGCCTTTTCTACGCTACGAAGCTGCTCTGCAATTTGCTCGCTCTCTTTCTCAAGCACCACACGCTTTTGGAAGTAGAGGGCTTTTTGCGCGTTCAGCTGCGCTTTTTGCTGGCTGACGATCTCTGGGTAATCGACCTCAAACTCAGCAAGGTTAGGCTCACGTTGCTCAAGCAGCGCATTCATACGTTCCACACTGGCTAGAAGCGTCACTTGTTGGGACTTTAGCTCTTCAAGGGCGGTACGCTGGAAAGTGGCATCAAACTCAACAAGCGGCTGGCCTTTCTCTACCAACTGGCCTTCTTTAACAAGAATTTGCTTTAACTTACCGCCAATCGCACTTTGTAATACTTGCTTCTCGCCTTCCGGAATCACAGCACCTTTGGCTTTGGCGATTTCATCAACTTGAGTGACTACAGACCAAGTGGCAAAAGCAATAACACATAAGGCAACCGACCATGTGGCCAGCGCCAATGTACGAGCCGTATTTTGTGATTCAACAAGCTCACCGTAGCGCTTGCCCTTCTCGATAGATTGTTTAGTCATTAGCGACTCCTTGCTTAGACTCTGATTGTTCTTGTTGGGCTGCATTTTGTTGAGCAGACGCCTCTTGAGTTGACGGCTGTAGCTCTTGAGATAACGGTTGCTCAGATAACTGCGGTTCTTGAGAAGCTTGAGGCTCTGAAGGCTGTTCCTGCTTCGAAGACTGCTCCGGCTCTAATGGACCGGCATAAACCACTGCACCTTCATTTAATACCACCACTTTATCGGCAAGCTTGATTAAATCCGGATCGTGGGACGTGTAAATCACCGTTGCTTTTCCTTTTTTCGACTGCACAAACTCACCAAATATACGTTTAGCATTTGGGTGAGCATCAGGCACAGGATTATCCATTAAGAACATTGGGTAGTCATAAACCAGCGCTTTTGCATCAATGAGGATCTGCGCGACGCTGCCAGACAACATGTCAAAAAGGCTGTCCGGTTGAATACTGCTGATGGAAGTATCGAGCCCACCTGATAATGTCTCGAACCAACGCTTTCCGCCGACCATTTCAATTGCAGAGATCATTTTCTGATCTTCGACTTTGTGACCGTCGTTTAGCCACTCTCGAATACTCAGCGTAAGCAAATCAGGATATGCGGCTCGAATGAAACACCAGTGGCGATATAGCTGCGGGTCGTATTGAACGAGGTTAACGCCTTCAAGCTCGACCATGCCATTTTGGATAGGCTGCAAGCCAGACAGCACTTCAATTAATGTTGATTTACCGCTCCCAGAAGGGCCGGTAATCGCGACAACTTCACCGGCTTCAATATCAAAACTCACACCATTCAAAGCGGGGCGACTCTGTTTGGGATAGCGCAGCGTCACTTGGTCTAATTTCAAGTTAGGCGCTACCACGGGTAACGGGTGATGCTGGTAACTGAATTCACGCTCAGACGGCTGAGACAAAATACGGTTAACTTGCAGCTTGGATTGATTAAAGCTATTAAAACGCATCGCGCTGTTTGCCAACACCTGAGCAGGACCCGTCACCTTAGATATCAACATCATTGAAGCAATCAAACCACCGGGCGTCATCACTTGTTCAAAAATAAGTCCTATGCCTAACCCCATCACGGCGAGTGTCGAGCCCACACCAATGAAATAGTAAATCGAGGTGTACCGACTCTGGAGAACCGATTGATTAAAGGTCACTGTTGAAGCAAGAAGATTGGCTTTTTTGAAACGTTGAATCCAGTGCTCTGAGAATCCAGCACTGCGAATAAAGGCAAGCTTGGATGACAGCTCATTAGTCATGTTTTGACGATTCGTACCTGCGACTGTCGATTGCATCGAGCGCTTGCTGCTAGAGCGTATCGAGCGTTTTGCTAGCAAGTAATAAAGGATTAAAGAGACGACTGGAACCAGTACCAACCATCCGCCTAAAACTCCTATCGCTAGTACAAAAATTAGAATGAATGGTAGGTCAAATAACGCATTTCCTAATGGCCCCGATAGCACACCTGAAATACGCTCTGACAACATCACTTGGTTTTGCTGACTAGAAGAAGCTGTTTGCTGATTTTGAGCATAGCTATTACGAAGCAGACGCTGCACGAGGGATTGAGAAATCTCACGACTTACTCGGTTGGAAACTGAAGCAAACACTCGGCTACGTAATGTTCTCAACCAACCCATCATCACAAACAACAACGCCGCGCCAATGGCGATACCTTGCAACTCATGCCCTGCATCACCACCAATCACATGGTCATAAATCGACATCGTGATGAAGGGAACAGCAAGCGCAAATAAGTTAGTGATAAAGCTGACCAATAACAATTTAGGAATGATGGGGCGAAACGCATGTAACCTTTCACCAACCCAATCAGGAGAGGCCTTCTCTAATGGTGGCCCTTCGATAACAATACAAAACTGAGGGACATCGGTGATGTCGTTATTGGCATTAAAGGCAACAAATTGCTTGGATTCCAAATGACCAGAGACCAGCTCATGTTCACCAAGTACCAGTAAGACCAATTTATGTTCACCAACTTCATCTAGGTTGGCAACCAAGCGATAAGGCAGTGCAAGCCTGTCGAACAAGGCAAACATATCGTCGATTGATTCAATGCCATTTTCATCGACCCATTGATGTGCGAACAACTGGATATTAGCATTAACTTCCAACTGCTTAAGAACGGAAAGGCTCTCGGTTTCTAAATGATTCATCACCTCTTGTCGACCGCTGGTATCTGCACGGTTGTTCGTACCTGAAGGGTTACCAATATCTAAACGATTCATACGACGGCCTCCTGATTGCTCTCGCTGTCGACCGTAATAGCTCGACTTTCCACTGTAATGATTCGATTAGCAAATTCGCGAAGCTTCGAATGGTAGCTCACCATCAGTATCGTGCGTCCTGCCGTTACTTCTTCTTCCAACACCTTAGCTAGATTCCCAAGGGCGTCTAAATCAAGTGAAGAATCCGGCCTTTCCAACATGATTATGGGTTTATCACTTGCCAATTGAGCCGCGATATTGAGCATTTTCACGTTACCCATACTCAACAAAGAAGCACTCGTATGGCCAATTTGTGTCTCTAGTCCATCGGGTAATCGAGTAATCTCTTTGGTTAAACCCAAACGCTTTGCATAGTCACTGGCGCTTTGCGTTTTCTCAGGGTCAAACCCGCACAAGTTGTCGAGAATAGTACCCGACACCAACTGCCCTTTAACGCCACAGTAGGCAGCAATATTGGTTACGGATGCGATTGAAACTGCAGCTCCGTTAATGAAGCACTCACCCGCTTTTAGATCATCAATACCTGCAATCGACGACAATAAATGACTGTTGGTGTGGCGATCCTCACTCTCTAACAAAACCAACTCACCTTTATTCAGTGTGACATCTGCATGAGAGAGTTCACCATATCTTTCAACGGTCGCTTGCTTGATTTCCAACGTCTCAAAGTCAGATAAGTGGTTCTCAACTTGCTCAGAATCTGAAGATTCCGATAATGATAAGTCACTCAATTTTTCTATTGCCTGATTGGCACTGTGTATTGAATTAAGCTTGATTCTAACCCCAACCAGAGCACTCAAAGGCGCAACCGCTCTGCCAGATAAGATAGAACATGCCGCCAAGCCACCAGTAGTTAACTGACCATCCAACACCCACAAGCTCCCCGTAATTACGAGTAAAACTGACGTGGCTAATGCGGCAAGCTGAATACATTCTTGGGCAAAGGCGTTCTGTTCTTCTTCTCTCGCTTTAGACTGAGAGCGAACGTTATTGAGGGATTTAAACTGATTGAAGATTCGAGACTCAACAGCCTGACGTTTGATTCCTTGAATGGTTTGGCTCAGTAAAATCAAGAACGCTTTTCGCTCCTGCTCATCTTGGGAAGCTTCTTCACTTAAGCTTTTAACGCGAATAGAAGATAACCAAACGATTCCGAGAGTAATCAGCCAAACTGCCAAAGGTATCGCCACCAGCTCACCGCCGATGTAAGCCACCAAGCCCAAGAAGATCAAGGCAAAAGGCAAATCAATAAAGCCTGCAATCACACCACCGGAATACCAATCTTTGACTTTGGAAACAGAACCAAGCCCCTCTTCCACGCCGCCAACACCAATGTGGCGGAGATGGCCTGATGAAGCCGTTGTTACTCTTTCAACCAAAGTTTGATAGGTCGCTTTCTCGGTATTGCTGGCCGCGGCTGACAAAAGCCAAGTACGCACAAACCGGATCAATGCTTCCATGGCAACAGCCAACGCTGCACCCGCCAACAACAAAGTGGCAGTACCGTAACTTTGGTTAGGTAAAATACGATCGTAAATTTGCAAAACCGTTAACGGAACGGCGAGAGAGAGAAGATTTATGAGTAAAGAAGGCAGTAAGACTTTCCCCACCACCCCTTTGTTTTTCATTGAACTTGCGGGCATACACAATCCTTATCCATGCTTATGAAATAAGATTGGTACACCATGTTGAGTATTGCAAGGTAACGGACTGATTTAACGTGTTTTTCAATATAAATATGACACAGATCTTTCTACACAAATCTGTGGCTATACCCGTACCTTAAAAACGCTCCTTACAAACGCTCGTTACAAGTGCTCCTTACAAACAATTGTCGTAATCCGTTATCGCCTGCTTTAACTTTGAAAAGTCTGAGTTACATAAATACGGTTTCAGCGCTTCAAATTTATCTGAGGGCCACTCGTATATTTTGAATGACATGAGTTCGTCAATAACGGACTCATCAAAGCGGTATTTGACGACTTTAGCTGGAGAACCACCGACAATGCTGTATGGAGCGACGTCTTTAGTCACCACACTATTCGCTGCAACCACAGCGCCTTCGCCAATCGTCACACCGGGCATCACCATCGCTCTCATGCCTAACCACACCCCATCTTCAATGTGAGTGTCACCTTTGCCAATGTAGGCATCGTCGATTACATCCATAAATGGATACAGCGAAAACCAATCAACTCTGTGGGTATGGTTGCCACCCATTAAAATCACAACCTCTGCGCCAATGCAGACATAATCGCCGATATGGAGTTCGTCGATTTCCCATCGAGGCTCCCACTGGCGGCTGACTTCGTCGCCATGTAAATAACGGACGACAGATTGCTCGAACCCATTATCCCAGCAATCGCTGTAATAACTGTGTTGACCTTTTACGTGAATATTGGGGTTGGTTACGACTTCATGCAGCAACTCGAATTTGGACCAATGCTTCTTTTGCATTTTTACCTCTGAATGATCTATTAAGTTTTATTCGTTAACTATCAAAATGTTCGACGATGCAAATCCAAGGTGCACAAACTAACGCCCTATAAACACAGGGTTCACTGGGATGAATAGTGAGTATCACGCTTAAATCATAGCAATATCGCTAAAACTAAAGAGACGTCAGTGGATTCGAGGTTGCTTAAGAAGAGGAAGTAGTTTCAAAGTTTGCTCAGTTTTTATCGATAACTTGGTTGGATAATTTACAGGCGTAGTGTAACTGTTTAGTCGCGCCAATTTGACAGGAAGATGTGATTAATAAGGTTTCAAATTTCGTTTCGTGGAATACGGAATGAACAAGAGCCTGCGCGATTACACAGGCTCAAACTTAGACTCAGCTATAAACTTCGGAGCTCGCTTGGAGCTGGGCTCAGCGACTACATGCGTGCAAGCTGTACTTTTCTGTCTTTATTCACCACGCAGAAGTTACCGCGCTTAGTACGACACTTAGAGCATCGTTCGCATTCAACAGGGCTTCTATCCCCTTCCTTCCAACGCTTCACTAAATGGGGTTCAGAAAGCAGCGGTCTTGAAAGCGCGAAGTACTCAATGCCCGTGTTGTTTGCAATCGCTTCGATAGCATCAAAATCCGTTAGACCACCAACCGTGATCACTGGGATATTAACGTCTTGGCTAATCGCGTGACCATACTCATGGAAGTAGCCTTCAGCTTGAATGGTAAAACCATCGTGCGACTCGCCAATCATAGTGTCTGCTTTGCCATGAATATTGCCTGACACGACAATGCCATCCACACCCACTTGTTCAAGCTTTTTACAGACAATACGTGTTTCCTCAAAGGTGACGCCACCTTCAAAAAACTCGGATGCCGTGAGCTTAACCAAGATAGGGAAATCATCACCCACCAGCTTACGTGTCGCGGTATAGATCTCTAACAAAAATCTCATGCGGTTTTCTAAGCTACCGCCGTATTCATCTTCACGTTGGTTGTAATAAGGGCTTAGAAATTGGTTAATCAGGTAAGTGTGAGCGGCATGAATTTCAACGCCATCAAAGCCTGACTTTTGTGCTCTCAAAGACGCTTGAGCAAACGCATCAACAATGTAGTCGATCTCGTCTTTGGTCATCGCTTTGCCTAGAGTTTGAGTGCCTTTTTCTGGAACCTCACTTGGTGCGTAGATTACTCGCTCGCCAAGGTCATGCGTGGTTTTGGTGCCACCATAAGCCAACTGCATCACGATTTTAGAGTCGTTGTCGTGCACCAGTTGAGTCAGCTTTTGATACTCTTCAATGAATGAGTCGTTATACATACCCATCATGCCTGCATTCGGCTTTTCTTCTTCAACAATGTTCGCGTAGCCCGTCACGATCAGGCCGACTTCACCTTGAGCCAACTCTTCATAGATAGCGTACAGTTTATCTGTCATATGCCCATCTTCGGTGGCCATATTTTCCCACGTTGCACTTCTCATGAAGCGATTCTTTAGTGTCATCTTGCCAATGTGGGTTTCTGTAAACAAAGTGCTCAAGTGTCTTCCTCTCAAAATCGTGTTACGCAAGTTACCCATTAAGCATGGGCACTGATTCAGGCGGATACTACAGAGAATAAGGCAGCGAAAACTTAATCTAGATTAAGAGAGCGGCACTCTCATGTGAGAAAGATATAGAAAGCATCAAAAAGAGATAAAAAAGATTGGAGAAATGGTAACAAAAGAAAGTCGCTAAGTTTTAATAAGCGACTTTGTTCAATTTAATCTGGACTAAGTCAATGGTTCTTACGAGAGGTGTCCACCTGCGAATTTCTGCCTGCTAACAGTTATTTGAACTCATAGGTGTAAGACGCGCCAACACTGTTATTTTCACCGAAATCGTCCTCAGCAAAAATAGTGAAGAAGTTGAATGATTGAGCGTCACTCAACTTGTAGCTAGCACCGCCGCCTGCCCAATACCCTGAATAATCATCAGAGCCCATTGAACCACCACCGAAGCCCATGATAGACCATTCATCCGTAATCGTTTTTAAGCCAAATGCGCCAATGTAACCACCGTGTGTTGCACTCGGCATCAATACATAGTCAGAGCCAACGTTATCATCATCGAAAACCGCTACTTCGCCGTCATTATAGCTGTACCCAGCCATAGGGAAGATTTGCCAACCGAACGGCTCAATATCGAAATAGCTCAGTGGTATAAATGTGCCAATACTGTAGTTGTTCTTATAAGCATCGTTGTCATATTCAGAACGGCTAAAGTTGAAGTTAACAATACCCATAGGCAACAGCCATGAGCCGCCTATTCGCCATTCTTCGCCATCTGCGTTAACACGAGCATTGATCATTCGTGCTTCATCAAGCCCAATAGACCCAGAGAACTGCAGATCTTCGTTATAAGCAACGCCAGCTTTGGTTACGATTTTAGTCGGATCATCAGGGTGCTTCTCTTCAGCAAAAGCACCCGTTGAAAATAAAGACACTAAAGTAATGATTAGTAGATTACGTAATGTCATTAGAAGGTCGCGCTAACACCAACAAAGTGGATACGGCCATCGAACGAACCATTCAACAGATTAACTTGACCAAATCGACCATATCGATCCATCTCAACTGAACCCAAATCAGCGTATTCATAGAACACATCAATTAAGATGTCGTCCCAGTAGGTAGATGCGCCAACTGAGTAGCGGTACTGTTCACCCACAGGAAGGTCAACCCATTGCATTGACGGATCGTCTTGCGGAGAAGTTTCGTAAGAGAAGCCAGCTTTCAAACGCCAGTCTGAATTCAATTGATAATCCGCACCTACCGCAAATTTCCAAACGTCATCCCAGTCACGTTCAATCGGAACACCATTAATTGGACTTCCTGCTATTCCAAAATCAAGAACGGTTGTATCCCATTCACTCCAACGGTGGAACTGAATACTAGCAAGCAGGTCAAGTTGAGAGTTCAAAGCATAGCTCGCACTGACATCGATGATTTCAGGTAAAGCAATATCAGTTGATAATGAATTCAATACGCCTTGGTTAATAACGCCATTTACATCATTCTTAAACTCATGTTCTAGTTTCGAGCGGTAGCTGGCACCCAACTTAAGTTTATCCGTTGGTGTATACATCACACCAAGGTTATATCCATAGGTCCAATCGGTATCTTGTTTAGCTGTAAACCCAGAAGTTGACTGCTCAAATGCTGCCCAGCTGAATTGCACACCCGCGCCTACTGACCACTGGTCATTCAGCTTATAACTCAGTGATGGATTCACTTGCATTGCTGTGAGAGTGATATCTTCTAGAAGTGCAGCACCCGCCCAATCACTGCCATAATCGAGGCTTGAACCGCCAACAGCACCAAGTGCAATACCAAGGTGCAATTTGTCTGTGACTTGATGAGCGTGGAAGGCACCAAATGACGGCATTACGGAATGAGCTTTACCATCTGGATTACCACCGTTATCTTGATACTTCATTTCAAGATCGAATGCCATGGTGTTGATGGTCGTTTTGCTTTCGCCCATGTGAGACATAGTGGCAGGGTTTGTCCACATCGCCGCTGCAGATCGAGTGTAAACACCATCACCAGCGCCAGTAGTACCAGCGTTGGCAACGACAGCTTCTTGCAAAAACAGGCCACTTGCGAATGCATTTAAGCTCGTAAAAATTGCAGTGGCAGCTAGAGAGTAAGTAAAAGTTTTGTTCATCAGAGCGCTCATTTAGCCTTAGACATTAAATTGCTCTAAGGTTACCGCAAAGCTCAATAAACAAAGGGAATATCGATTATTCCTGTACAAACATTATTTGAACTTTCTTGCTAAGTAAGAGCGTGGCTTGTCAGGATGAATTTCACGCTGTGCTGCTATCGCTCGGTTCTTACCTAACCCTACTTTGATCTGATACCAAGTTTCGTAGAACACAGCCATTCCGGGGCTTGACCACCAAATCTTGTTGTAGAGCTTCTTGTTAGCAGCGACGACATCTGGCGACCGATTCGCACACTCAAGTGCCAACGCATAGGCTTCAGCGTAAGGATCTTCGGCAATCTTGGTCACCAACCCATATTCTTTAGCGGTTTCACAGTCGATCACTTTGGCCGTCATCGCCATTTCAAGGGTGTGATCTTTACGCATCAGCTCTCTAAAAGCGATAGCGCCTCCCATGTCTGGAATCAGACCCCACTTTGCTTCCAATATAGAGAAGTTCGCATCCGGGCTAGCAATTCTAAAATCACCCCCACTGACCAATTGCAGGCCGCCTCCCCAACAACGACCATGAATCGCAAAAATGACAGGGCATGGAATATCTCGCCAACCCAATGAAAAGCGTTGTGCAGCGTTAGGCAATGTCGGTAGCCATTTAAACAAGAGCTTCATCGCCCCAGATTTACTGGTTAATAGGGACTTAACATCAAGCCCTGAACAAAAATCAGAACCCTCACCTTTTACTATTACGGCACGAATCTCGGTGTTCTTTTTCAGCTGAGTCACCATGTTATTCACGCCTTGAAACATTGCCATATCAATAGCATTGAGCTTATCGGGTCGATTCAACACAACCGTCGCAATTTGGTTTTCATCGATAGAACAAGTAATACGATCGAGGTTTGGCATGGTGGCTACCTTATCAGTGGTCAGACCTTTAGGTTATACATTTTATTAACATATGCCAAACTTGCACATTAAGAAGCGAGACCTGTGTTGCTTAACGTCTTTCCCTTTACACAAACGACATCAACAAAAAAGCAGTGATGGATCGCTCCATTCACTGCTTTTCATCCGTAGCTTTTATCGCCAATGGCTTTGATTGCCAGTAGCTTTGATTAGCAATGGCTTTCGGTCATGAGCAAAACCTATGTTCTTCGAGATTTCAGTAGCAAGAAGATAAAGTAGCTGCCAGCAATAATGGAAACTAACGTCCCTGCCGCAAGCTGCGCTCGGAACACTACCACTTGCCCTAAGCAGTCAGAAAATAGCATATATTCTGGTAACTTAAACCAAAGCGCTGAACATTAAAAAGGCCATTGAAATTCATCATTTCAATGGCCTTCTCGTTCCTACTAGCCAGGCAGCTAGCTAATTACCTAAGCAACTAACTGAGCTGAGACTCTCTCGCTTCTTGACTACTGAAACCACGTAAAATATTAAACAGGGTAATCAGTGTGAACAACATGATGACAAGCGATAGATGCCACGCTTCTCCTAGTCCTAACTGAACCAGCCCCATGCTCACCATTGAAGACACCACCATCTGCCCTCCGCCAGACATCGCAGCAGCCGCGCCAGCGTTCTTCTTATAAGGCAACATCACCAACGCCTGAGCACAAGGTAACGCTATACCATTGCCAAGAATCATCAAGAACTGGCCAAGCATTAAATAAAGTGGCTCAAGTGGACAAAAGAAAAGCCACAACGCCGCAGCCACATGTAATACAGGTGTGCATAACAGAGTTTTCTTGTTGCCCAGCATAGGGCGAATACGGTTACATAAGCTTGTTCCGCCGAGCATGCCTAATGCAGGAATCACCGCCCACATCGCGTATTCATCTGACGTCATGCCAATCTGATTTTGCATGATAAATGGCATCACTGATACGGTGGTGATCATCAAGCTAAAGTTAAGCCAGCCAATACTCGCAAAGCTCATAAAATAACGAGAAGTGAGTAGCTCTTTGTATTGAGAAATCATTTTCTTCGGTGAAGGGATAGCCGAAACCTTAGTGACGGTTTCCTTAAACTTGAACGCCAATACCACCCAAGCCAATGAGACATAGCCAAGTAGTGAGATAAACACCATACTCCAGCCAAAGTGGAAGTTAATAAACCCACCGATAACAGGCGCGATCAAAGGTGTTATAGAGGCAACCATCGCAATATAAGACATAGCCAAAGGCAAGTCTGCGCCGTTGAATCTATCGCGCGTCGAGGCACGAGCAAGTACAGCGCAACAGCCGGTTCCTAGGCCTTGTAGAAATCGCCCCATCACCATATTGGTAAACGAGTGGCTGAAGAAAATGATCATCAATAGTCCCAGCATGGCGATTAATAATCCGCTCAGCAGCACTTTCTTGCGCCCAAGAGCATCGGAAATAGGGCCATAAATAAACTGGGAAGGCCCAAAACCTAATAGGTACACGCTTACCAATAGCTGGGCTTGCTCTAGTGATACATCGAAGTCTTTGGCGATCCAAGGTAGTGATGGAAACACCAGTCCCATACTGAGCTGACCGATACTGATGACCAAGCACGCAAGTAAGATCGATTTAAAATCAAATCCACGACTCATCGTTTAATAGGTCCGTTCGAAGAAAAATCGTGCGTATCTAACTCACAACATAAAAACTGAGAAAATAGCGAAAATGCTGCTGGTGAGTTGTTCATAATGCTCCGACAGGATCAAATAGAGAAAGGCAGAGTAAACATACGTGAGCTTGTATAATCATACAATAGGCGTTCAACTAAATATGTGAATAGTCACTTTTCAGCAACCTCGGCTTTCCGCCTATCGGCCACAAGCGCTAGACTAACACTAGATGCTCATAATCAAGGGACTTCAATGAACACTCATCACCGTATTTTTTCATGTGCTTTGGCGCTGCTTGCCTCAGGTCCTGTAACGTCAGCCTTTGCTTGGCAGGCAGAGAAGATCACCGACGGACTCGTGATCCCTTGGGGACTGGCTTATGTCAACGATAAGTCCATGCTAGTCACAGAAAAATCAGGCGTCATTAAACATGTCGATTTAAAAACTGGCGATCAACACACACTCTTCAGGCTGCCCAATGTATGGGCGAAAGGCCAAGGTGGATTATTAGATATCGCACTTTCCCCTTTTGAAAACGGAAAGTTCTACGTCACTTACAGTAAAGACATCGATGATGAAGGCGTAACAACACTGGCTTCTGCTAATTACAGCAATAATGAAGTCATCAATTGGACAGACGTGTTTGTATCTAAATCTAGAACGGACACCGGACGTCACTTTGGTAGCCGTATCACCTTTGATGATAGCCACCTGTATTTTTCAATCGGCGACCGTGGTGATCGAGACAACGGCCAAGACACCATGACTCACGCCGGATCAATATTACGACTGAATGCCGATGGAAGCACACCAAGCGATAACCCATTCACGGATAACAACAAAGTGCTCAATGAAATTTGGAGCTTTGGCCATCGTAATCCACAAGGTCTGTATTACGATTTCCCGACTCAAAAGCTTTGGTCGATTGAACACGGCCCTCGCGGTGGTGATGAAATTAACCTAATAAAAGCGGGTGCCAACTATGGGTGGCCTGTCACCTCACACGGAAAAGAGTATTGGGGCCCTATCAGCGTTGGCGAATCGGAAACCAAAGATGGTATTGAAGCGCCAAAAAAAGTCTATGTTCCTTCAATCGCTCCGGGCAGTTTGCTTGTTTACCAAGGAGACAAATACCCAGAGCTGAAAGGCAAACTGCTGGCTGGCGCACTAAAACTTACTCACATCAATATTGTGACAGTCAATGAACAAGGTGAGGCAATCGAGGAAGAACGCATTTTAGAGGACTTGGGCGAAAGGGTAAGAGACATCGAAACTTCACCAAACGGAGACATCTTCTTCAGCACTGATAATGGCAACCTGTACCGCTTGAAAAAGTAGCCGAGACCTCGTTCAAGTAAAGGCACTTACCTTACAACGACATTTATAAATATAAGCCGTTAAAAGTGGGCTCAACGCCCAGTTAGCGGCTTTAAATTTGCAAAAATGAATGCGCTAAAACAGTGCATTTACTCCAAATTCGTCATCAATTTCGACCACCTTTTTCACAAAAACTACAACAAATCACCATACAACTGTAACTCCATGATATTTAAGGAATGCAAAGTTTGACTACCCCCAAGTTTCTGCAACCTTTCCCTATGTATTCGATTGACTATCCCCTGATTTGATTTAGACTCGTTCCCGGCTAGAAAGAAAGTTCTTTGTATATAAACATTTCGTTGGATTACTAGTAACCCCGTTGTGTTGTACGCAATAGCAATAAACTTTTCCACGCTATCAGTGCCACAATTGGCTCAAAATAAAAATTTAATTTTAGGATATCATCATGTCTAACACAGTTACTGGTACAGTAAAATGGTTCAACGAAACTAAAGGCTTCGGCTTCATTCAACAAGAAAACGGCCCAGACGTATTCGCACACTTCTCTGCTATCACTGGCGACGGTTTCAAAACTCTTGCTGAAGGCCAAAAAGTTGAGTTCGTAGTATCTCAAGGTCAAAAAGGCCCACAAGCTGACAGCATCAAAGTACTTTAATCTAGTATTTTAAAGCTTTCTAAAAATAGCCAGCCTCTGCTGGCTATTTTTTTACCCGCTATTCAGAGATTTAAGGTAATATTCCCCTTCACTATTTCTACCTAAGACACCCTCTCAATGGCTCTTAAACCGACAATCTACAAGTTTCGTATCTCTTTAACCGATATGAATCGCGACTATTACGACTCTTTCAATCTAACGGTTGCACAACACCCTTCTGAAACAGAACAGCGAATGATGGCTCGAATCATGGCTTTCTGTATCAATGCGTCTCCTGAACTTGAGTTCACTAAAGGGTTGTCTAGCATTGAAGAACCCGATTTATGGCAGAAGTCGTTAGACGATCAAATCCTAGAATGGGTCGATGTGGGCGAACCCGATCCAGAGCGTGTTAAGAAGGCAACTCGCCTATCTAAATCAGTACGCGTATTCAGCTTCAACACTAAATCAAACGTTTGGTGGGAGCAGAACAAAGGTAAATTCGGCTACCTAAAAGCTCAGATCGTTCGTCTAGACAACGATGGTATTGAGCAGCTAGCGGCGATGACACAACGTACGATGGATCTTTCAGTCATGCTGACGGGTAACTCTGCTTTCATTAACAGCGATACTCAATCGGCAGAAGTAACGTGGGAAGAGCTACAGAGTAATGACTGAGCGTCCAACCCCGAATAATTCGCAAACAGCAGCTAGCCAGCTAGAAGAAGCCAAGCAACAAGCCGACGCGCAGCAAGAAATCAAAGCTAAACAACAAGCTAGAACCAAGCTTCACCAGTGTTTAAAAGAAGCAGGTTTAGGTTCAGTCAAAGCGCTCTCGACAGGCTACGAGAAAGAGCTGTCGTCATTTATTGATGAAAACCACGCTTTGTTTAAACACGCTTGCGAGAACAAGCCGGAGAACTCTGCACGTCAGACGTTGCTTGGCTTGCTAACCAAGGAACATATCGATGCAAGCTATCGCTTTGAAAGCAATAAAGAAGCGAATGAGGCGATGCAAAATGTATTCGATAATACAGTGGGAACTGAGCACAGCGACAAGTTTCAAAACTCTAACGCTCAACAGTTAAAACTAGTCACGCATTTGTGGTTGTTCATTCAAGGACGACTAGGAATGGATTACAGCCTAGCCAATGATCACGCAGCTGTAGCCGCTACGCTACTGTCTCGTATATCGAGAAGCAGTGATGATGAGATTCGCGTAGAGTTCATGGCGAGTTTTTACGATGGTTTGAGCATCTATCAAGCCGAGAACAAGCCATCCGGTATTGTTCACCACTTAAAGCGTTTGTTTAACCTTTCTTAAGCACTCCACCAGCGACTGATTCTAGTTACGCTCTATATGCTTTCAACAAACGTTAAGATATAGAGCGTGCTTTTTCTGCTTGGCCGCAACAGATTCCCTATTACGTTCATTCCTCACTTTAGGGAATGGCGAAAGTGAATAAGTCGCTCATTCTTCACTTTAGGGAATAACAGCATTCTCAGCCATTACAGTTGACTTCATTGCAGGCGTAAAAAAGCCCCGCATAAAGCGAGGCTTAGAATATATTTCAATGAACATCAATTTACAGAGGCTAAATTGAATTCATCTAATAATGCAGTGAATCAACGCAGGCCGTGTAAGAACTCGTGGCGCGTTGCTGGGTTTGATCTGAAGATACCGCCCAGAGCTGTTGTTGTCGTTTCGCTAGTCGCGTCCATTACACCGCGTGATTTCACGCAGTAGTGAACCGCATCCATGGTGACAGCAACGTCATCAGTTTCGAGTAGCGTTTGCAGTGCAACAAGGATCTGCTGCGTCATACGCTCTTGAACTTGTGGGCGCTGAGCAAAGAATCGAACAATACGGTTAATCTTTGAAAGACCAATGATTTTTCCACGCGGGATATAAGCGACCGCAGTCTTACCATCAATCGTCACTAAGTGGTGCTCACAAGTACTGGTCACGGTAATGTCTTTTACTCGTACCATCTCACGAACGCCCATCTTGTTTTCGATTACCGTAATTTTAGGGAAATTGGCGTAATCCAAACCAGAGAAAATTTCATCCACGTACATTTTGGCAATACGTTGCGGTGTTTCTTCCAGACTATCGTCCGTAAGATCAAGTTCAAGGAGAGTGAGAATCTCACGCATATGGTGTTCGATTCGTTCCTTTTTCTCTTCTCGGCTAACCTGGTTTGGACTCATTGGTGTCTCTAAACCACGGCTTGCTAGCGCATCTTTAACCAACTTCGCTGATTCGCTAAGACCTGACATTGAACTTCCTCTTTTATTACCCCTTCTGGATGGCAAACAAGGATACTCGGAATTTTGAATAAATACACCCATATTTTAAGGGAGGTCATTATTTACGGGGCTTAAACTGTGCTAGAGTGGCTAGAATTTCGTTGGCGAACCATCATGATTTGATAACTATTGAATCCCTATTGCCAACCGCCAAATCAAAATAATAACGATCAAAGGATTTCAATTATGGGCTGTTGCGACGCTCCGGGCTTGATGCCAATTGAAGAAGCACTAGATAAGCTGCTATCACCAATTCAACCTATTCAAACGACCTTATCACTGCCATTAGCAGAAGCATTGGGTTACGTACTTGCTGAAGATATTCTATCCCCTATTTTCGTCCCTCCTTTTGATAACTCAGCAATGGACGGCTATGCACTGCGCTTAGCAGACCTAGAGAACAGTAAAGTGCTGCCTTTAGCGGGCAAGTCCTTTGCAGGTCAACCTTTTGAAGGTGAATGGCCAGCAAACACCTGTATTCGCATTATGACTGGCGCAAAGATCCCGGAAGGTTGTGACGTCGTAATCATGCAAGAAAACACGGCTGAAACTGACGCTGGCATTGAGATTCAGCAAGACGACATCAAGCTGAACAATAACATTCGCCCTACCGGTGACGACATCAAGCAAGGCGATATCGTTCTTAGCCGTGGCGAACGTTTAACACCTCGTGACATTCCAATGATTGCTTCGCTCGGTGTGAGTCATGTAACTGTGGCACACAAACCTAAAGTCGCTTTCTTCTCTACTGGCGATGAGCTCAAGCCATTAGGTCAGCCTCTTGAAGATGGTCAGATCTACGACAGCAACCGCTACGGTATCAAACCACTGATTGAAGCGTTTGGTTGCGAAGCAATTGACCTAGGTATTATTCCTGATTGCCCTGCAACGCTTAAAGAAACCTTTGTAAAAGCGCAAGAACTGGCAGACGTAGTTGTCACTTCTGGTGGCGTAAGTGTCGGCGAAGCTGATTACACCAAAGACATTCTTGAAGAGCTTGGCGAAATCGGCTTTTGGAAACTAGCAATCAAACCAGGTAAACCATTCGCATTTGGTGAGCTAGACAACGCTTGGTTCTGTGGCCTACCGGGTAACCCAGTATCAGCAATGATGACTATGTATGTGTTAGTTCAGCCTATGCTGGCTAAATTAGCTGGTCACACTGCGTGGACAGCACCAGAATCGATTCCTGCGATCACTAAATCTGCATTCAAAAAAGGCCCAGGCCGTACTGATTATCAACGTGGTATTTACTCGATTGAAAACGGTAAGTTTGTAGTAGAAACAACAGGTAACCAAAGCTCTGGCGCTTTCCGCTCAATGAGCTTAGCAAACTGCTTTGTGGTACTAGAGCGCGAACGTGGCCGTGTTGAAGTCGGTGAAACGGTTCAGATTCAACTGTTTAACTCCACGCTTTACTAACGAGGCTTGCTGATGGAAATACTGTCTGACGCAGAGATGCTTCGCTATAACCGCCAGATCATTCTCAAGCAGTTTGATTTTGAGGGTCAAGAAGCGTTGAAACAGAGCTCGATTTTGGTGTTAGGTGCGGGTGGTTTAGGCTGTGCCTCTGCTCAATACCTTGCGACTGCGGGTATTGGTAAGCTAATGCTGATCGACGACGATGTTGTCGAGCTTTCAAACTTGCAACGACAAGTGCTTCACACCGACGCTGATATTGGTAAGAAGAAAGTCGTTTCAGCCGCTGAATCATTACAGGTGTTAAACCCACACCTTAGAGTTGAAACGGTCGACCACAGACTTGATGACGAGGCACTAGCAAAGCTCATTGAAGCGCATTCGTTAGTACTTGATGCCAGCGACAACGTTGAAACGCGCAATCAACTTAACCGTTTGTGTTACGCCTCAAAAACGCCACTTGTATCGGGCGCTGCGATTCGCATGGAAGGTCAGATTAGCGTCTTCACTTATCAAGATGCTGACGCACCCTGTTACCAGTGTTTAAGCGCTCTATTTGGCAACGCTGCTCTAAGCTGTGTTGAAGCCGGTGTGATGGCACCTGTTGTTGGCATGGTAGGCGCGGCTCAGGCTTTGGAAGCTATCAAGGTTATTGCCAAGTTTGGACAACCAAAGCAAGGCAAACTTTTGATTCTCGATGCCATGTCTCACAGCTGGCGTGAAATGAATTTAATAAAGATGCCTAATTGTTCGGTGTGTGGTAAGTAATAAAAAGAGCCAAAGCCCATTGAGTTGGCTTTGGCTCGTTACCCTAATACGTTGTTAATGATTAGAAGTATATTCAGAAGCGACGTAATCTAGCTCCTTTTGCTCTGCGAGCATCTCAACTACAATTTCAGGTAGTGATGGAACCCCATGAAGAAAACCTTGTTGGTTAAAGCCGCCTAGAGCTTCCAGAAATGCACAGGTGTCTTTATTTTCAACACCCTCATAGATAATACGTGCGTTTTTTACCGAAACGAGCTTCTTAACTTCATCGATTTTTTGCATGTAATCAATGTTATGGCAAAGTCCCCATGTAATGGTTTTATCTATTTTTATCTCACTAATAGGCAGTTTGACAATACGTTCAATATTCGATGCTTCCATCCCAAAGTCATCTATAGAGATCTCAAAACCATTCAACCTTAGCCGTAAAATATTTGCCAACAATTCTTTTTCAATATTGCCTGAAAGCCCCTTTTCAGTCAGCTCTACAACGATAGTATGCTCAATACCTTGCTTATAGATCTCGAGTAGATTATCGACAACAGATTCATCAGTCAGTAAATTAGGATCGATATTAATTGAGAACCTCAACGATTTATCAAGTTCACTGAAGTGGAGATGATAGTCCTGAATGAATTTATTTATCACGATATTGGTAAAAACCTTTTGCTTTCCTAGCTCTTCAATTACTGGCAAAAAATAGCTCGGTGGAAGTAAGGTCCCGTTTTCATCAGACCATCGTGACAACACTTCAAACCCCGAAATAACATTTATATCCGAAACAACTTGCGGCTGATAAACCAGATTGATGGGAAAATCGTCATCGATGATTGTTGCACGGTTACCAAAGCCAAGCTCGCTTTTGGTTATGGTTTCAACTTCAAGTGCTTTATCAACCAACTCACTTATTTGGTTAGCCCAAATAGGCTTTTCTAGTGAAGCGACAACATTTAACTCATAGAGCTTTCCAAGCATACTCACCGAGCTAACAATGGATTTATCCAAACCTGAAATAATGATTATTTTAGACTCAACATTTTGTTGCGACATCATACTCAAGAGTTCAAATCCATCGCCATTGGGCATCATGATGTCCATAATCACCAAATCAAATGATGCGTTTTGCATTTTGCTCATTGCATCGAACGCATTTTCTGCAAACTGTACAGATGTTTTTTTATTAGATA
Source organism: Vibrio sp. 10N.222.55.C6 (assembly GCF_041473395.1). Lineage (NCBI taxonomy): Bacteria > Pseudomonadati > Pseudomonadota > Gammaproteobacteria > Vibrionales > Vibrionaceae > Vibrio > Vibrio sp. 10N.222.55.C6. Next base: position 5,657 of record NZ_JBFRSD010000040.1, on the reverse strand, counting down.
AAGAGACCGCATTTTTAATGACCTCTCTCGATAGTTCAACATCGTCAACAATCAATACTGTGTTATTCATTCTCTTCACCTTTATAGTTTGCAATAATATCCATCCAAGTGCGTTGTGATTTCATTTTCTTTGAATCCAAGTTCATGACCTTCATTGATCTATCGTTACTTCTTACACTTCGATACTCGCAGCCCAATGAAAAAAACAGATCAAAAATCCTTTTGCTTTTCAGTAGTATATAAAGCTCTTTATCTGGATTTAAGCTTTGTAGATACTTGTACGCCTCTCTGCCCATTGTGTCTGTAAATGACGAATAATGAGTGCAGTTAAAAGTAACAACTAAATGTGCTCTATCTTCTTTAGATACTAAGACTTGCTCCAAAAAATCTGCTGCAAGATTATAGTTAGCACTTAATAAGTGTCCGATTAATTGCCCATTAACCGTGACGAGCGTTAACTCTCCAGAATATTGATTTATTATTTTTTCAATAATTACCTTTCTACTCAGATCTAAATCTTCTAAATTACTGAGCATAACGTTATCCTCATATTCAAAGATGACATCAATTAACTTGGTAATCTTCCCAAGAAGGAATGAATTATTTGAGTTAATCACCGTAACTTCTGTTTGGACGTGCATGTTCATATCAATATAACCGTTATTATTAAATTTATTCGTTAACCCTGTGAGAACTGTTTGTGAGTCGTTTGCCTCCCAAACATCAAATATGTTGACTCCAATAAGGTCCAGTAACTCGTTTTGACGTTTTAAGTGGGGAGTTGTTACTCCTCTTTCCCAACGGCTTAGTGTCACAACGTCCAGGTTGTTAAAGTTAGAGTTACTTCTTTGAATCGCATCAACAAAATTAGTTTGAGACAAACCATTATTAACACGAAACGTACGTATAATATTTCCAAACATAGCTTTATTTTCTTATTCGTTATTGTGATTTAGCTTATTTTTAATTAAATACGAACAAAAGCTAAGGGCAAGCTGTGATTGAATAATTTGAAAATGCCCAGCTACTCTCAACACTTATTGGATGATAGTTATTTTCATAACAGTTTGGGCATTATCTTGATGACAATGCCCATAACTCTCAGAAAAACAGATGAAAATAATACATGAAGATCCGAAGATGGCTTACCCTCAGGTTATAGGTAGGAGTATTTAACTAAGTTAGCAAGTACCACCTGATAAAGCGCAATGAAGCTTTAGCTTTAGATCGCTCGGGTTGAGCGGTTTGGTTAGATAACACGAAAAGTATTGGTCCATTCGAGCCTCTTCTTGAATGGTAGCTCGTGCCGTAACGGCAATTATAGGTAACGATGGCTTACGCTTTCCCAACTCAGAAGCAAGCTCAATGCCATCCATAACCGGCATTGAAATATCCGTCAGTACAACATCAAAGTCATGTTCAGAAGCGAGTGCTAAAGCCTCCAAACCATCATTCGCGGTCATGCATTCACAACCTAGCTCGTTTAAGTGGAACTCTAGAATTTCTCGGTTGAACTCAACATCATCAACGATCAAGGCTTTTTTACTTGTGCAGTCTAAGCGCTCTCTAACGTTATATACCTGTTCAGCAACACCGTTAGAACACTCAAGAACATTCATAATTTCTTGAGCTGGGAGTGAGATAACAAAAGTACTACCGGTGCCGAGCACACTCTCAACACGCAACGAACCCTTCATTAACTCTACGATGGTTTTAGTTATCGCCAAGCCCAAGCCAAAACCAAACTGTTGGTCTTCTTGATTAACCTGTTCAAAGCCGTTAAACACCGCATCCAATTTATCTTGGGGAATACCGACTCCAGTATCGCTTACGGAGATATTGAATGCTCTATCGTCGGTTGAAACTTCTATTGTCACCCCTCCCTTGTTTGTAAACTTCAATGCGTTCGAAACTATATTATTGATTGCTTGCTTAATACGAAGCTCATCAATCATCAATGTTGTCGAAGCATCGACATTGCATATAATATCAAGCGACAATTGTTTAGACTCGCTAAGCGGAAAAAACGTATTTTCAATTTCGCGCATCAAACTCATTACGGACAGGCATTTAGGGTTTAATGAATAGCTTGCTGCTTTTACTCTTTCAAAATCCAATAGGTCATTCACAATGCCTAAAATAGTATTGCTCGCACTCGAAATACCGTTCAGCTGATGGCGATATTCGTCAAAGTTTTTGCTATGGCTTAGCATATGTGTATAACCAATAATCGCGTTCAGTGGCGTGCGAACCTCATGGGACACATTTGAAAGCAGCACCGATTTCTGTTTATTGGCCTCACTCGCCTCTTGCGCTGCTATCTCGTACAGCTTCGTTCGCTCTTCAACTTCATATTCAAGCCCTTCAATCAAATTTTGAATCTGGATCCCAGCCTCAGAATAAGCCTTTGAAAGCTGTTCAATTTCGTCTCCATTACTATAAACAGTATGTCTGGATTTATTAAAATCACGCTGCTTTAGATATTTAGCTTGTGCGATCAATTTAGAAATAGGTATCAGCATCTTATTCACCGCGATTGAGTTAATAGCTAAAAACAGACCAAGCAAAAGGATATAAGCAAAGAACAGGCGTTTGATCAACGAGTTATCACCAGATAAAACCAGCTCTTTGGTGGTCGCATAACTGGAACGAATCACATGCTCTGGCGTGACTAAAATCAACCTCCAACCGGTTTGACGGTTCTGAACAAAAGTGACATTGAAAACACCTTTTTCGCCACTTACCACAAAACTACCCAAGTAATGTGACATGATATGGCTTCCGACACTCTTTTGAATTTGTTCATCAAAAACACTTTCAGACATCAATTGGTCGACATTCTGTTGTAGATTCGACGCGATAAGCTTGCCGCTGTCGTCTACTAAGAAATAACGGTATTGGAATTCATCGATCATATTTTCAAAAGTCAGTGAACGAGAAAAATACTCTAAATCTAAATCAAATTTGAGTAACGCGTTATCCCAGTGCTCTGGACGGATATAAATGGCAAACTTAGTGACGTGCCCCACTTTAACTTCTTTCCCTATATAGAAATTCTTGTAGTGGATCATGCGACTAAAATCGACAGAAATAGAGCGGCTTACAATACCATTTTCGGTGATAGAGACTTCTTGGTTGCGTTCAGTGTCAATAAAAAGCACCTTTTTGATAAAAGGCTTACGCTCTGTGTTGATATAAGCCAGTTGTTTATTACGAAGTGCCTCGTTTTTCGATTCATTAACAAAATCATGAGCAAAATCAATCGCTACATGCTCCACTTCCTCAGTGATCAGCTCGACCTCTTTATCAAGGGTTACACTTTGAGCTTTCACAAAGGTAAGTAGAAGCTTTTTGTTATTTCCCGTAATGCTCTCCTTTATCTCTTCAAATTGGTTTTGTGAAGAAACCTGAACGATTTCGATAGCGGAGTACGTAAGCAACACCACAAATAGAACCAGTATTGTTGCGTTGGTGAAAATGATTTTATTTTTAAAAGACACGTTCATATCCTCCAACTTAAGCGTCAAAAAGTTGAATCATGGCGTTAGACACATCCATCAAAATCTTTTTTCCGGCACTTTCATTGATTACCGCGTCGTAGTGCTCCAATTTAAGACAAATTCTTGCAACCTCTGTAGCCCCGCAAGATAACGCAATGCCTTTCACTTTATGGGCGAGCGCTCGATTGGACTCACCTCCTTGAAGAATATCATCATTAACCTTGTGCAAACTTCTAATAGCAATCTGACGAAATCGAACGCCAATATCCGATTGAAAGTTACAACCCGTCGCCATTAAAAATACATTTGTGTCGATGCTATACATACCAATTTCTCCCGCCTTCGTGACCCCCCTTAATTTTGACCGTCTGTTACAAAACTGATATGGCAGATCGAGAATTTAAATAACCGGAATGCCCAATGGCATTGTCTGTTTTTTAACTTGGCTTATGCCATATTCACTGCTGGCTACATTTGGACAATAGATCACACTTTTTATGATTATCGAGTGAAAATAATGGCTCAACTTTTCAGACATACTTTTAGACGCTTGGAACAATTAGGTCGAGTGTCTATAAAACAAATATTTGGCGTAACGGCCTTCTATGTAGATCACGTTTTGCTCGTTCTACATAAAAGTGGGGAGCTGTACCTCAGAGGAACACCGGCACAAAAAGGCTACTTTATTAACAAGGGCTACCCCAAGGTGAATGCGAGCGTACTTGGAGTAAGTCAGAATGCGGATTATTACAAGTTGCCAGCAAACCCTTGGAGCAAGTATTCTTTGACTCTATGTGAAGCAGAAATCGCACTAGAGCAAATAAAGAGATCACGAAGCAGTTATATTTCTGCTCCCGAAAGGCTCAAAGACTTACCCAACATGCGATTCTCAACTGAGCAACTTCTTGAGAAAGCGGGTATAAACTCCATTGAGAAACTCAAAAACCTGGGCACGATTGGTGCTGTAGAGGCTATCCAACAGCATACCCACCATAAACCAACCATCGAGTTAGTTTGGTCGTTAGAGGGTGCAATCCAGGGTATACACCGTTCACAACTGCCGACGAACCTAAAAAATGCATTGCGCACCCAAGCTCAAAGTTATTGTTAGCCTATATTGTTTTAACGAAGCTTAGATTCTTGTTAAATCCAAATGCGGTCAATTTGATGCCGTGGCTATTCCTAGCTACGGCTCATTAGGCTAACCCGCTGTCCTTAAGTGATTTCACTCAAGTTTAACGTCTTTAAATTAGCCTCCCCTTTCATTTGATCGCCCACTCCGTTTTAATTTTCACTGCCAGCCTTTATTTTGGTTTCCTACTATTCCCTCTGCTACAAATTACCATTCAAGTTTTAATGCAACTGAATTTATAACTATTTATTTTACAACCTGCCCTATCGCTACCAAACTAGGCATATCAACACAACACTAATAAAAGGTGCCTAAATATGCGTTCATTAATCTTTATTTCAACAGCAGTATTAGCAACTCTTATCTCTTTTCAGTCGGCGGCCGCAAATGTCACTGTGCGTTGGACAGGGAAAGTACCGACTTCTGACTGCGCTTCAAACCCTATTAGCAATCAAGTCGCGTTCAACTCACAAAGCGAACGTTGTAAGGTTGAACTTAAACAAACTGAAATAACTAATACAAAAACAGCAAATAAAATGGTTTCGTTTGATGTGTAATATGAAAGGAAAACCCATTAAGTAGGCATAATAGCCAGATTAATATTCAACCTGACCTTGCATGTAATCGCAGCAAATAAATAATACGGGTATGATAATTAAACTGGCTGTTTGTTTATGCACTTAATCTTACATAAAGGGTCGCTAAGAATTTCGCTAGCCGACCACCCAACGATAAAACCCATCCAGCTCACACTCAGTGAATTTTTAGTTCTAAAAGAGTTACTCACTCATCAAGGGGAGCATTTAACCAAACACCATCTACTAAAAATGGGATGGCCCAATTCATTCGTCTGTGACAATGCATTGAATATGGTGATCATGTCTTTAAGAAAGAAGCTTCTTAGGCTCGGTGGATGGATAGAAATCAATACCATTTACAAGATAGGTTATAGTTTAAATAAAACTGACAAAATATGTGTTTTGCAGTGAATTTAAACACTCCCGCGCTTTGTTTCCTAATTGGAT